>CAZYQR010000389.1:0-2602 GCA_964649755.1 uncultured Maribacter sp.
GCCATTTTGGCTTTCTTAGGGATTCAATTACAGGGAACCCTTTATAATTATTATTACGTTATTCTAAGGAACAAACATAATGGAGATACAACGAGTAGAGTTTTTGAAAATGAGGCCCCAAGAGCTATGAATGGAGAAAGACAAAGTACTGTAGATAGTTTATTCAAACTCTATCATATCTTCTATGGCACATTTGACAAGATCATATACTGGTTGGATAGCAAGGCTGTGGAAAATGGAAAATTACCTAAATGGCTCATGACTACAGTTTCTTCCTTTGGTCTTGGATTTCAATTATTGATTATCGCACTAATGTTGGTCCTTGATTTAGGGCATTACATTATCCTCTTTTTTATTGGTTATTCCTTGTTGATTTTCATCTTTATCGGTCTTAGAAAATCGATAAATCGATTATCGCAATAGCCCTTGTATAAAGCTTATCCTTAACACCTCTTTAAGAATTTCCCGCAAAGATTTACCTATATTTATGCGACTAATTAACTTACTTTAAACCAATGAAAAAATTACTTTCAGTAGTGATGCTTTTCGCATCAATCTCACTATTTGCCCAAGAGTTTACAATGGATCTTATTCAAGATCTAAAACCAAGAAACATAGGTCCTGCAGGAATGAGTGGTCGTGTAACAGCTATTGATGTTGTGCACCAATCACCTGATGTAATGTATGTCGGTACGGCCTCTGGAGGATTATGGAAATCCACTTCTGGGGGTATTAAATGGGACCCCATTTTTGATAAAGAATTGACCGCTTCTATAGGGGCTGTTGCCATACAGCAATCCAACCCTTCTGTAATATGGGTTGGTACTGGCGAGGGCAATCCAAGAAATAGTCTCAATGGAGGTTTTGGCGTTTATAAATCTTTGGATGGTGGTAAAAATTGGAAGTCCATGGGCTTGGAAAAAACCCGTCATATCCACAGGATTAAAATTGACCCAATGGATCCCAATACGGTATATGTTGGGGCTATAGGTTCTCCCTGGGGTGAACATGCGGAGAGAGGGGTTTACAAAACCACCGACGGAGGAGAAACTTGGGAGAAAATCCTCTTTGTGAACAACAAAACAGGCGTGGCTGATTTGATTATGGATCCTACGAATCCCAATAAGTTAATTGCGGCCATGTGGGAGCACAAACGTGATCCATGGTTTTTTAAATCGGGTGGAAAAGGTAGTGGACTTTATATGACTCATGATGGTGGTAAAAATTGGAAAAAACTTACGGAGGAAGATGGTCTTCCTAAGGGGGAATTAGGTAGAATCGGTATAGCCATTGCCCCTAGCAAGCCTAATGTTGTGTATGCACTTGTAGAGGCTAAAAAAAATGCCTTGTACAAATCAGAGGATGGTGGTTTTAAGTGGAAAAAAATCAATGATAAAGCCGACATAGGAAACAGACCATTTTATTATTCAGAAATCTATGTAGATCCACAGAATGAGAACAGGGTATATTCTGTATTCACTTATGTGAATGTTTCACAAGATGGGGGAAAGAACTTTACGGAGTTAATGCCAGCCTATAGTGTTGATAATGGGGTACACCCCGACCATCATGCTTGGTGGATACACCCAGAAAATGGTCAGTTCATGGTCAATGGCAATGATGGCGGACTCAACATTACCCGGGATGGTGGAGAATCGTGGCGTTTTATAGGCAATTTACCGGTGGCACAATTCTATCATATAAATACCGATAATGAATATCCTTATAACGTTTATGGTGGAATGCAGGATAACGGCTCGTGGAGAGGGCCGGCCTATGTATGGAAATCACAGGGTATTCGCAATAGTTATTGGCAAGAGATCAGTTTTGGAGATGGTTTTGATGTAGTGCCAGATAAGGAAGATTCAAGGTATGGTTACACTATGAGCCAACAAGGGTTTGTACAGCGCTATGACCATATTACCGGAAACAATTATATTGTACGCCCTACCCCACCAGATGCTAAAACCAAACTCCGCTTTAATTGGAACGCTGCAATCGGCTCGGACCCATATGATAATAGTACCGTTTATTTTGGGAGTCAATTTGTACATAAAAGCACCGATAAAGGGTTGACCTGGGAGGTAATTTCACCAGATCTTACCACCAATGACCCAGAAAAGCAAAAGCAAGGTGAAAGTGGTGGTTTAACGTTGGATGCTACTGGTGCGGAAAACCATTGTACTATATTGGTTGTTGAACCATCTACCGTTGAAAAAGATATGCTTTGGGCGGGTAGTGATGACGGTCGTGTTCACTATACTCAAAATGGAGGTGTTAGTTGGATAGAAGTCACGCAAAACATAAAAGGCTTACCAAGTGGTAGTTGGGTGGCTCAAATTAAAGCATCGAACAAAAACAAAGGCGAGGCACTTTTAATTGCAAACGACTACCGTAGGTTCAATTATACTCCCTATGCTTACCGGACAAAAAACTACGGAAAGACCTGGGAACGAATTGTTGACGCCAACGATGTTGAGAGTTATACACTTTCAATCGTCGAAGACATTGAGAACCCAAATTTGATGTTCTTAGGAACAGATGACGGACTTTATATTTCTTTCAATGCTGGGGTAAAATGGCAAAAATGGACGGAAGGTTT
>CAZYQR010000390.1:0-2590 GCA_964649755.1 uncultured Maribacter sp.
ATAATCCTTGATAGGGTACACCTCTATACTGCCTTCAACCAATTCCCTGGTGACTTTACCACATATGTTTTTTTCTAGGGCATCGATAATATCCTTTTTAACGGTCATTACTCCTCCTTTATCATGGTAAAATTCAATATCATCTGAATATATTTCGGTTTGCGTAACCAAATCACAACTATTGTAAGCATCAAAATAAGCTTTGTCCATGGCTACAATGCTATTGTACAATTCTTGGTCATCGGGTTTGTATTCCGGGATGGCGGTTGATTTACTTTCTTGCGGTGAATTACAAGACGTAAGTAAAATAGGGACTAACAAAGCGTTAAAAATCAATTTTGATATATTCATCTGTTTAATTAAAAAAGTATCGACCTCGTTCATTTTGGTTGTTCGTTTGCAGTAATCAGCAAATTACATTTTAGTACTGAAATCGCCAATGTTAGTGGTCGTTCAACCGTTCATTGATTTCGCTCTTAATGACCTCATTAACATCTCCCTTTGCACCTAGGAATGTATAAATTGTTGTGCCTTTTTCACGAGCAAATTTATTGGTAATTGAATCCACGACTGTAGCCGTTTTAAAGAAAGCACTAGTTTCCAAAAACTCTTTCTCCCGCTCCGAATAATTTATTATCCTAATGATGTTGGTGTACTTTTGATCCAAATTAAACCAATTGATGTAGTCCGCATTGAAAGATACGGCCTGAATACCTTTTTTTGAATAGAAATTTATTGCCCCAGCCTGGCCATAGTTGTCACATAAAACCAATGTTTCAATAGGATTTGGAATAGAGGAATAAGCCTTATCTACCTTTGAGGCCAATTCTTTCCAACCCAACATATCTGCAAAATCCTGAGGAAGATCATGGTCTTTACCATCTTCCCAACGCAGCATGCCCATTGCTTTGTAACGTTCTGCATTTTCAACAATGTATTCAGGGCTTTTATTTGGAAAGACCAAATTGTACATAGGAACGAAAAATAATAGTGGGAAAGCAATTAAGATGGGCCTTACATATCTTTTCCAACCCTGCTTCATCACATTGCCTAAAAAAACCGAACCAAATGCAATATAGACTGGATATAGTCCTATAGCATAATAATCTTTGGCCTTGAAATAGAGAAAAGCGGTTATGGTAAATAAAAAGGTCCAAAAGAATAGGCGATAGTTTTTATAGGGCCTGTAAAATAGCAGTGCATAAAAACCTCCCAAAATAACAATCAATGAACCAAAGAAAAATAATAATTGTGAGCTTAAAAAGCCTATCCGGTCTACATGGACCAATTGGGTATCAGATAATTCCTTTAAGTGACGAATCACGGGAAAATCATGTTGGTATTGCCAGAGAAGGTTTGGTAAGACTAATATCAAAGCTAGCAGAACAGCCAAATAAAATCCTTTCTTCTTTAACACTTTTCGTTGCTGGGTCAATAACACAGCAGGAACGAGCCCGAAAAGTAAAAACATCATATTGTATTTATTCAGAAATCCTATGGCAAATACAATCGCGATTGCATAAAGCCATTTTTGTTCTTCCGAATTAATGTATTTGATAACCAAGTAAAAGAAAGTGGTCCAGCACAATATATCCAATGAATTGGGTTGATAGAGCGTATTTAATCGTAACAGGGCAGAAAACAAGACACAGGTGGCGCCTAGAATCAAGGCATAAGTGTTGCCTTTTAGTTCTTTAATAGTCTTCCAGACAATTGTGATCGTCAATGCCCCGAAAAGTGCGGGAAAAAATTTGACCCAAAATACCGAATTACCCAATAGTTTTATAAGGGTAGAAATCCAGGACGTAACAGGGGGCACTGAAAAATACCCCCATGCCAAATGATTGGCCTGATCCAAATGAAGAAACTCATCGCGCTGTAATTCGTATTCGGGACTTATTAGAATATACTGAAGTGCAAATTTTAAGACTATAAAACCTATTAGGAATATATTATTTCTGGTCATTAATTTCGTTTGGAGTTACATTGCCACCACCAATTTGGAATCTATATACAATAAGGGACAAGGTAAAAAATAAAACAAAAGCAACCTTCTTAAAAAAATCCCCTGTGATTCATCTATTTAGTTTGTCTACTCACTTGCATATGAGTAACAACCTAATTATCAGATTTCAATTGCCAAATACGACTAGTAGTTTCTCTTATTATGTCTTGTTCTGGATTCACATAATATTGCGCAACATGATAAAACCAACATTAGGTTGAATGATGTATTGTTTAGAATAAATATCGAAAGCATTTTTAGGTTTGACACAACGACTTTGATAAAATGAGTTTTAATTCATTTTTATCTTTTGTTGGCGGTAGTTTAAATTTAATTTTCAATTAAATAACCTCATCAATTACTTTTATTCAAACCCATTCATCTATACGGTATATAACATTAAGGAATGTTGCTTCCCTCGCAAGTCTATCTCACCAATCTCTCTAGGTTTAAACGCATTAGGTAAAGATCCTAATCCAACAAGCAGATTCTTAGAAATCAAAATATTTACACCTAGTTCATTACATTTAGACTGAATGCGTGCTGCTGTATTCAGTACATCACCTGAATACGCAATTTCTCTCT
>CAZYQR010000391.1:0-2582 GCA_964649755.1 uncultured Maribacter sp.
ATAATTAGTAACCTCAATACCAGAGGCCTTTATTGCCTTGAACCCTTCAGTAATATCAACCAAATTATGGATACCCCTACTTTTTAATATTGATGCTGCAATAACCGAACGGTATCCAGCAGCACAATTCAAAAGAAATGTTTGCTCTTTGGGAAATTCAGCTAAATGATCGTTTAGAAAGTCCAACGGGGTGTTTATGGCGTCAACCACATGTTCTGACTTATATTCACTTTCTTTTCGAACATCAAAAACCATAACCTCTTTTGCGTTGATTTTCGCCTTTACTTCCGCGGCCGTAACAGCAGTAATCGTATCATAATCCTTACCGGCAATTTTCCATGCCTCAAATCCACCTTTAAGATAACCAATAGTGCCATCGAAACCTACGCGCGACAAACGTATTACCGCTTCTTTTTCTTTGCCAATAGGAGCAACCAATAAAATAGGTAGTTTAACATCTGCTATCAAAGCCCCTACCCAAGGTGCAAAATCACCATTTAGCCCAATGAAAATTGAGCGTGGAATATGGCCCTTAACAAAATTGTCTTGATGTCGCACATCCAACACCAATGCCCCAGTTTCGTTAGCGGCAGTTTCAAAAATATCGGGAGACAAAGCAGTATTTCCTCTATCCAAAACATCACTAATATCTTCATAACCCTCTTTGTTCATTTTAACATTTAGAGGGAAGTATTTTGGTGGTGGCAACAAACCTTCCGTTACTTCACTAACAAATTCTTCCTTGGTCATATCCGCCCGCAGGGCATAGTTCATCTTTTTTTGATTGCCCAATGTATCAACCGTTTCCTTCATCATATTCTTACCACAGGCAGAGCCCGCACCATGTGCAGGGTAAACTATTACATCATCGGCCAATGGCATTATTTTAGTACGAAGGCTATCAAATAATATTCCTGCCAAATCTTCTTGGGTCATATCCGCAGCTTTTTGTGCTAGATCAGGTCTACCTACATCACCCAAAAATAACGTATCACCAGAAAATATTGCATGGTCTTTTCCGTTCCTGTCCCTCAATAAATAGGTAGTGCTCTCCATGGTGTGACCTGGTGTATGTAATACTTTTATTGTTATCGCCCCAAGCTTAAACTCTTGTTTATCTTCAGCAATAATGGCTTCAAACGAGGGGTTTGCCGATGGCCCATAAATAATTGGGGCACCTGTCTCTTTTGATAAAGTAACATGCCCACTAACAAAGTCTGCATGAAAATGCGTTTCAAAAATATACTTGATTTTAGCATTATCAGCTTTTGCCCGCTCAGTATAAGGCTCAACTTCGCGTAATGGATCAATTATCGCTACTTCACCATCACTTTCAATATAATATGCTCCTTGGGCCAAGCATCCGGTATAAATCTGTTCTATTTTCATTTTCTTCCTTTTCTAAGTAATTTCTACAATAATAGGTTATAAGTAGTTACTAATCAGTAACATTAGTTACCATAGACTCCTACTCTGATGAGCAATTTTTTCGCGAAAATCGGGTATATTTCCAGTATCTTCAAAATATGCAACGGCCTCTTTGGTCTTAACAAATAGGAATTCCTTGCTTAATTCATCAATAATACCACTACTGAAAATTATATCCCTGGTTGGACCTATAGCGCCAGCAATATAAAATTGCAGATTACGGTTGTGCAATTCATTAATCACGGAAATCAACATGTTTGCTGCCGTGGAATCGATATAATTAATCGCTTCTGCATTTAGTATGACTCCTTTTAATGTATCACCCTTTGCATTCACCTCTTTCATTAAATGTGCTTTAAAATAACTTTTGTTCCCAAAATACAATTGTGAGTCAAAACGCAGAATAAGCAAATCATCCCTTTTCTCTATCGCATCGCCAAAACGTTCTATATTTTTATAATACTCTGAGCCTTTTATTTTTCCTAATATGGCAAAATGGGGTTTTGAAGTACGGTATACCATCAATAATAATGAAAAAAGGACACCTATAAGCACACCTTCCTTTATGCCAACAAATAAGGTAATTAAGAAGGTAAGCATCAATACTACAAACTCATCCTTTCTAAATTTCCAAAGTGTTCTAGGATACTCAAAATCTATTAGTCCGAATACGGAAACCATTATTATACTTGCCAATACTGCATTCGGCAGATAATAGAACAATGGTGTTAAAAACAATAAAGTAAGCACTACCATAAATACGCTGAACAAGGCATAAAGATTAGTCTTGCCACCCACATAATTACTTATAGCTGAACGCGAAAAACTTGCAGTTACCGGATATGCTTGAAAAAAAGAACCCACTATATTCGAGGTGCCTAAAGCAACGAGTTCTTGATTTGCATCAATAGTTTCCTCTTTGTTTTTTTCTTCCATGGCCTTTCCTATTGAAATAGCTTCAAGATAACCTACTAAAGCCAATGTCAAGGCAATAGGCCATAAGTCCATTGCATTTTTAAAATTGAAATTGGGAACTTGAAAATCCGGCAATCCATAAGGTATCTCCCCAACTATCTTAACACCGAATTGCTGTAGGTCAAGGAAATAGACAGCCAAAATCCCGAAAACAACGACTATTAAAATGGAAGGGATTT
>CAZYQR010000392.1:0-2578 GCA_964649755.1 uncultured Maribacter sp.
ATTCCAGTAATATGGGCGATAATTGGTCAAAATTATCTGATGAATCATTTTATACGCTACGATTTATGAACGATTCTATAGCTTATGCCGCGGGCAAAAACAGAATTGCCAAGTTGACGTTCAAATGAAAAGAGGAGACCCTTGAGACTCCTCTTTAAAACAACCAATCAATCCAACTATACGTTTACAATTAAATACCCTCCTCTTTTCTTCTGATACCAGATACCTTTGTACTTGTACATTTTCCTGCCGTTAACACGAACAATTTTATAACCTCTTGGTAAATATCTTACTGTAACACCAATAGGTACAGCACAGACCACATATTTTTTACCTCTTGTTTTATACCAAACACCTTTTGCAAAATGAAACTTTGCTCCTTTGTGTACAATAACTTTTGGCTTGTGCACGGTTGTTACCACTGTTCCATGCTTAGGATATACTTTGACAACTTTTCTTTGGGCATTCATTGTTGACATAGCGCCCAAGAATACCATAATGATCATAATGAACTTTAAATTTTTCATAGCTTAATTTTTATTGACCCTTAATTGGTTATTGGGTCAGGTTATATCATTTTGACTAAAATTTAAAACAATGGTTTAATGAAAAAGGGAGCTAATTAGCTCCCTTTTATGTATTTCATCGAAAAGTATATTATTTGTGTCCTCCACCTTGTTTTTGCCTGTACTGCTGGAGTAGTCGTCGTTTGAATCCATTTTCTGTTTTCAATAACAAGAACGTTTTCTTGGCCGATATTACTTTTTGAATATCTTTTAGAAACTGCTGATTTGCTTTTTGTTTAGATTCTTCCAAAGCGATTAAATCCTCTAATAATCTTTCAACTTCGTTATCATTTAGGGTTTCCATATCCCTTATTTTACTATAAATCCCGGAGCGTTCTTGTTCCCTAAAAGATTCCATCTTTTCTTCATGGGCGTTATAAATTGGCCAAAATCCTTGTGCCTCGATGCTCGTCAAATTCAATCGTTCTGTAATGTATGCGACTTTAAGCGACTTTATTTTTTCCTTATCAGGTCTGCGCTGCCCAAACATTAGGGTTGTTGAGAACAGCAATAACAATACGACAAGTATGTTCTTATTAATATTCATAATCCGTTAGGTTTAATTCTTCTATATTGTCAATACTATTATCTAAATAGTCTATAATATTTTCATCTTCTATTTGATTATCCATGATATCAGAAATCTCCAATTCGTCTATCGGGATAACCTCCGCTATTTCGTAGGTGGAAAGACCTAAATCGTTATATTCAAAATAATCCTCAATTTCTGTTTTTGCCAAACCTTCGAAAGTAATCTCTTCACTGGAATTGGTTCGTATACCAATTGTTAAAAGTACAATGGCTGCAACCGCGGCAGCAGCATAATAATAAAACTTACGCCTTCTGTTAAGTTTGATTACTTTAGGAATCTCATCTTTTAGTTTTTCCTGTATGTTTTTGTTCAATGAATCAAAATAGCCATCGGGTAGGGTAAAGCCGTCCGACTTGGGTAACAGAGAACTTCCTTGATTACCCATTGTATCGGACATTTTATCCAAAAGTCGATCAGAGAACCCTTCGAAGTAACCCTCAGGTGTTTTAAAATTCTTTTTGTTATTCTTCTTGTTCATGTCTTTACTTTGACTATCAATAGTTTAAAAGGTTTAATCACCTTTTAAATAGGATTCTACCTTTTTAACTGCCAAATGGTAGGAAGCTTTTAATCCACCTACTGATGTATTCAAAATTTCCGAGATTTCCTCATATTTCATCTCCTGGTAATATTTCATGTTAAATACTAATTTCTGTTTTTCAGGAAGCGTTGCTATTGCTTTTTGAAGTTTTAATTGAATTTCATCCCCTTCAAAATAAACATCGGCTTGTAAATTGGATACTATTTTATCTTGCAATTCTGAATTACTGATGCCTAACTTATTCGATTTTTTCTTTAAAAATGTCAAGGCCTCATTAGTCGCGATTCTATACATCCATGAGTATAATTTGCTATCCCCTTTAAAACCATCGATATTTTTAAAGACCTTGATAAAAGTATTTTGCAACACATCATCTGTATCGTCATGATTCAATACAATTCTTCGTATATGCCAATAGAGGCGTTCTTTGTAGGTGTTTACCAACACTTCAAAGGCCTTAGCTTGGGTCTCTAGCTGTTTTAGTTCGTTTAGTAAAGTCTCTTCGGCAATCAAACGATATCAATTTGGTTTTGTATTGGACTCTAACTTATTGAAAAGGTTTAATAACCTTCGTTAATAACCAGAATTACGGACTATCATTTATTTAGAAATCAGTATTCCTAATTCTGAATTAGTCAAAGGATTGCATTTGGACCAATTTTTTATATACTCCATTCTTTTTAATAAGCTCAAAATGCGGGCCTTGTTCTACAATCTCTCCTTTTTGTAATACAACAATAGTATCTGCATTCTGTATAGTCGATAATCTATGTGCAATAACTATTGAAGTTCTGTTGCGCATCATTTTTTCCAATGCATCCTGAACCAATCGCTCACTTTCTGTATCCAAAGCCGAAGTAGCTTCATCCAAAATCATAA
>CAZYQR010000393.1:0-2563 GCA_964649755.1 uncultured Maribacter sp.
ATAGACAAACCCACCCGTCAAACCTACTTTCGGGTTGTTTTTGAATACGGTTGCGATTTTTTCAAAATAGTTAGTAGGTAGAATCAAATCAGCATCAAGTTTAACGATAAAGTCAAATACGCCATCCAATAGTTTTATGCCTTTATTAAAAGCATTAATGACCTTACTGCCGGGCATATGGTCCTGGGAGGAACTAATATTCAATTTTTCGAAAATACTATAATTTTGCACGAATTGATCAATAATGCTTTCCGTACTGTCCGTGGAATTGTCGTTGACAATAATCACCTTCTTTGGCTGTAAAGTTTGCAGCGCTACTGATTGTAAGGTTTTTGCCAAAAAGGCCTCTTCATTATGTGCGGGTATGACGATGTAGTAATTCAAATTAAATCTATTTTGGGACTTCTACTGAGGGAATTCTTTCAGCATAAACAATATAGTATCTTGGTGTGAAGCTTCGCAATAGGGGCCGAATACCTATTTTGTTAACAGGGTTGGTCCATTTGGTCGAATCGATTATTTTCCAACCTGCTTTTTCAAGAAGCCAATCAAACTGCCAATCTTCAAACTCGTGATAATGCCTGTCCCATGGGTCCGTTTTGCTTTGGTAGGCTGAGGAAAACCATAATTTCAAGGGTATACTGGCCACTAATTTATTTGCCTTTGTTTCCCTCAAGATATTGAACGGGGCCAAAAGGTGTTCAAAAATTTCAAATGCCGTAACAACTTCTGAATCGCTTGCACTTACTGCAGAAAAATCAAGATCCAAATCTTCTCCCTTAGTATTTGATACGGTATAACCATGCTCTTCCATAATCTTGGAAAACGGATTTTCAACCCCAAGATCCAAGATAGATTGATCAATTGAAATATGTTTCTGAAGGAAGGTCAGTGTATTCTTAAATCGTTTGTTCGGAAATGTTTTTTCGTACATCTATACCAGAAAATATTGAGCAACATCCAAAAAAAAACGGATATTCCTTATTTTATTGGTACGAAGTTAAAAAAATAAGCATAGTGATAACCATGCACAGTTTTATTCCTTGAAACTAAGGGATTGCGTCATTAGACTTGATAGACTATCGCGTTTATATTCATGCCCGCTCCTACACTTGCAAAGATGACCAAATCACCTTTACTGATAGTATGATTATTCAATTGACCGTGCTTGACCATGTCGAAAAGTGTGGGTACAGTGGCAACCGAACTGTTTCCTAATTTTTCAATATTCATGGGCATAATATCTTTGGGGACACCAATACCATACAATTTGTAGAATTTATTTACAATCACTTCATCCATTTTTTCATTAGCTTGATGGATAAATATTTTTTTCACTTCAGAAATGTCCCTTCCACTTTCTTCCAGACAATCTTTTATAGCCTGAGGAACATGTGTTATTGCAAACTCATATATTTTTCTGCCATACATTTTTATATAGAGCCTATCCTCTTCACTTTCTTTTTTATAGGAATCTCCATAAAACAGGAAGAATGCCTCACCATTTGCATAGGTTGCAGATGCGTGGGTTAATATTTCACCTTCGGTTTCAGAACGCTCAATTATTGCTGCACCTGCACCATCGGAATAAATCATTGAATCCCGATCGTAATCATCAACTACTCTAGATAATGTCTCGGCACCAATTACTAGACATTTATTGGCTATTCCACTTTTGATAAAGGCATTGGCTTGTATAACACCTTCAATCCAGCCAGGACAACCGAACAACATGTCATAAGCAACACATTTAGGGTTTTTAATTTCAAGCCTATGCTTTACCCGAGTAGCAAGGCTAGGTAAAGTATTGCCTTGTATTTTCCCATGGGTTATATCACCAAAATTGTGGGCGAAAATAATATAGTCCAAGGTCTCTTTATCTATACCAGCATCTTCAATTGCTTTTAATGAAGCAAAGTAGCCAAGGTCTGATGTGTTCACATCATTTTTAGCATAACGTCTTTCACCAATACCTGTGATAGATTTAAATTTTTCAATTATTATACTATTAGGTGCGTCTATGGCAGAACCATCACTATTTAAAAATGTATGATTTTCAAAGCTTGAATTTTCAATTTTGAGTGGAGGAAGAAAAGAACCTGTTCCCGTAATTGCTACTCCCATAATTGGTTTATAGTTTGTGTTAAATTAATTTAAATCCTAATTATCTGAACTAAAAAAAATTGGTACAATACGATGTTCAATATCGGATTTCAATGAATTATAGATGTAATAAAGCCTTTCAATTAATCTGAAAGGCTTTATTTTATAGGGATTTCAAAAATTATTCCGCTTCGGCATATGCTTCAATCGGGGCACAACTACAGATAAGATTACGATCTCCATAGGCATCATCAACCCTCCTGACTGATGGCCAAAATTTATTCTCCGAAACATAAGGTAATGGAAAAGCGGCCTTTTGTCTGCTATAAGGAAATTTCCACTCGTCACTGGTCACCATTGCCATTGTATGGGGAGAATTTTTCAATACGTTATTTTCAGGATTTTCAGCGGCCATATCAATTTCATTACGAATAGAAATCATGGCATCACAGAACCTATC
>CAZYQR010000394.1:0-2559 GCA_964649755.1 uncultured Maribacter sp.
CACTGAAAATATTCAGTAGATACTGCTTTAGCATTTTTAATAGAGGTTGCAATCAGTCAAATCTTTCCTCACTAGATTGAAAACAAAAATACATATTTCATCGGGAAATAAAAATTTTGAAATCATAATATTATATGATGTATTTCATCTTAAATCTTTTCTCGTACTCGATATACTTTGTATATTGCTATATTCTATTTTGATAGTTCAATAACCTAACCGAAAACAAATATTTAGCATGCATATTGCCGTTGCAGGAAACATTGGCGCCGGAAAGACCACTTTAACTAAACTACTTGCCAAACATTATAAGTGGGAAGCACATTTTGAAGATGTTGTGGATAATCCTTATCTAGATGATTTTTACAATCAAATGGAGCGATGGAGTTTTAATCTTCAAATTTATTTCCTAAATCATAGATATCGTCAAGTACTTAAGTTCAGGGAAAGCGGTAAAAATATAATCCAGGACCGGACCATTTATGAAGATGCCTATATTTTCGCGCCCAATTTACATGCGATGGGGCTAATGACCAATAGGGATTTTACCAATTATTCAAGCCTTTTTGAATTGATGGAAAGTCTGGTACAACCACCGGACTTACTAATCTACCTTAGGAGCTCTATACCCAATTTAGTAAGTCAAATTCATAAAAGAGGAAGGGAATATGAAAACTCAATTTCTATTGACTATTTAAGCAGATTGAATGAACGTTATGAAGCTTGGATCCATGGTTATGAAAAAGGAAATCTTTTGGTAATCGATGTTGATAAACTTAACTTTGTTGATAATCCAGAAGATTTAGGTGAAATCTTGCTTAGGATTGATGCAGAAATAAATGGATTATTCTAGCATTTATCTTCAATGACGAATTGTCTACTCGCAAGCACATCTACAATATTTGGAGGAAGTTATTTAGATTATCTCTTTGATGCACTCCGTGATTTATTCCATGACACAGATGAGGTTTTATTTATTCCGTATGCCAGACCAGGCGGAACAACCTATGATGCCTATACCAAAATAGCACAAGAAGGATTCAGGCGTATCGATAAAAAAATTGTTGGCATTCATACTTTCAAGGACCCAACCAAAGCAATTCAAAATGCGAAGGGTGTTTTTACAGGTGGCGGAAATTCCTTCGTTCTAGTTAACACCCTTTACCAAAACTTACTTCTGCCCGTTTTAAAAGAGAAGATTACAAATGGCACGCCTTATTTAGGAACAAGTGCGGGAAGTAATATTGCTGGGCCGAACATAAAGACTACGAATGACATGCCCATTGTTTATCCCCCAAGTTTTGAGACCTTGAGGATTATTCCCTTTAATATAAATCCGCATTATTTAGACCCTGATCCAACATCAAAACATAAAGGGGAATCTAGGGAAACCCGTATTAAGGAATTTCATGGGTTTAATACCGCACCGGTTATTGGTCTAAGGGAAGGAAGTTGGATTCGTGTTCAGAATAATGAAATAACACTAAAAGGTGGAAACCTTAGTGCACGTATTTTTGAAAAGGACAAGAAACCCTACGAATTATCCGTAGAATCATCATTGAATTTCATATAACAAAAAACCCACTATTTAAAATAGTGGGTCTTAAGTATCAAGTTAGTCTGTCTTAGTTTTTCTCTTCTTCGACAACTTCTTCTATAACTTTTTTTACATTAATCTTTACATCAGAAGCTGAACCTTTATAGGCTTCAACTTTAGCTTTCACTTCTTCTTCAGTTCCTGTAAATTCCTCTTCAGTAACCGACTGTTCTCCATTTTCAGTAGTAGTGGTGGTTACTGTAGCGTTAACAACGCCATCATCACCTTTCTTCATCTCTACCCTTACTTCTTTCTGGATTTCTTGAGCTACCATTTCAGTAGTAGCTTTCTCCTCATTGTAAGCGGTTAAAGTATCATCATCTGGAATTACAATACTTGGCGCAATTACCAAAGCAACAACAGACATTAATTTTAATAAAATATTCAATGAAGGACCTGAAGTATCTTTAAACGGATCACCAACAGTATCACCTACAACAGCTGCCTTATGCGCATCTGTTCCTTTACGTCCTTCTTCTTCTATCGTTTTCTTAGCATTATCCCAAGCACCACCAGCATTTGATTGGAAAATAGCCATCAACACACCACAAGTGGTAACACCAGCTAATAATCCGCCAAGCATTTCAGCACCACCAATAAAACCAATAGCAACAGGAACCACAATGGCCAATAAACCTGGCAATACCATTTCTCTAATAGATGCTTTTGTTGAAATATCTATACATTTACCATAGTCTGCTACACCATCAGCAGCATCAAATATTTTTCTATCTTCAGGAGAAGCTTTCGTCATATCAGAATCGTACTTACGCATAACTCCCAATGCAGCTTTTAATTCGGGAATATCTCTAAATTGACGACGCACTTCTTCGATCATCGCCATAGCGGCACGACCCACAGCGTTCATGGATAAGGCAGAGAACACAAAAGGCAACATACCACCAATTAATAAGCCAGCCATAATTTGTGGCTGAGACACATCAATAGAAATAACATTTGCT
>CAZYQR010000395.1:0-2552 GCA_964649755.1 uncultured Maribacter sp.
GTTTTGGTTCAGGCTTTATTGAATAATTCTGGAGCCAACAAAGAACCCATATGTTATGTGCATATTGATGGTCAACAAATGGATATTACCATTATAGCGCAGAAAAAACTGCTGTTTTACAATAGCTTCACCATTACATCCAAAGAGGACTTTATATACTATTTACTCTTTACTCTGGAACAGTTAAAATTAGATACAGAGAGTACAAAACTGCAGCTTTTTGGTTCTATTGAAGAAGGAGACGATATATATAATCTGTGTTACAAATATATTAAAGACATATCGCTATTCATCCCATCAGTAGGCTCGTACCCCATGGCTACAACTGACCAAAAATATTTGGACTTCACTGTTTTAAGTGCTTTATAATGCGAATTATTTCAGGTAAACATAAAAGCAAAAGAATATTTGCACCTAAAAAGTTGCCAGTACGCCCAACCACCGATATGGCGAAGGAAGCGCTATTCAATATATTGAACAATAATTACTATTTTGAGGATATTTCCTTTTTGGACTTATTTGCCGGAACTGGTAATATAAGTTATGAATTCGCATCGCGAGGCACCAATAATATCGTCTCGGTCGATGCCGATTATGGCTGTATAAAATTCATTGATAAAATTTCAATGGAAATGGACTTCTCGATCTCAACCATAAAAAGTGATGTATTTAGTTTCTTGGAAAAGTCCATGCTGAAAGTAGATATCATTTTTGCCGATCCACCATACGATCTTTCTGTTGAGGATTTTGCTAAGATACCCGAGTTAGTATTTAAGAACCAAATATTGTTGGATGATGGGATGCTCATTATTGAACATTCAAAACATACAGACCTCTCTTCTTTGGATCACTTTAGTAATCAACGCAAGTATGGTGGAAGTGTTTTTAGTTTTTTTAAGCATAAAGATTAATATTTGAAAACTCTCATTTTCAGCTGGGTTTTATACTATTTCTTTATTTTTGAACCTAATCCTATTTATTTTAATTCCTTTTGTATATGGAGCGAAGAAAATTCATCAATAGATCAATAATCGGTGCCAGTGCTGCCGTAATTACAAGTGTTGGTTCATGTGCCAATGAACCCGCTCAAAACTCCAAAGTCGAAGATTCAAAAAAATTACAATCGATGACGAATGATATTGAACCCATTTCTATTGAAGAACTAAAGGGACGGGTTGAAAAGGCTCAGGGATTAATGGTAGAGAAAGGTATAGCGGCTTTGCTATTGGATGCTGGCACATCATTGAAATATTTTACTGGTCTCTCATGGTGGCCAAGTGAACGACCTCTTGTTGCCGTAATACCTTCGACTGGTGAAATCAGTTATATCTGTCCGGGTTTTGAAGAGGAACGTCTCCTTGAAATATTAAAGGTCGGTAAAAAAGTATATGCCTGGCAGGAAGACGAAAGTCCGTTTGAACAAATGACTTTAGCCCTAAAGGATTTTAATATTTCGAATGGTCGAATAGGCATTGAAGAACGGTTACGGTTCTTTATATATAATGGCATAAAAAAAATAGCACCACATTTTGAATATGTTAGCGGCGACCCTATAACGATTGTATGTCGAATAATTAAAACCCCAACCGAAATAGCTTTAATGCAAAGGGCAACCAACATCACTATCAAGGCAATTCAAATAGGTTTTGAAAGTTTAAAGGAAGGTTCAAGTCCATCGGTTTTCTCCGCTGCGGTTGAAAAGGCACATCGAGAAATGGGGGCAATCCATCAATTTGCAATGGCAAACTTTGCAGAAGCCTCGGCCTTTCCTCATGGTAGTATCAAACCACAAAAATTGAAAAAAGGCGATGTCGTACTTGTTGATTGTGGTTGTACTGTACAGAGTTACAATTCCGATATTAGTAGGACCATAGTTTTTGGGGCAGAACCCACTCCACGTCAACAAGAAATATGGAATTTGGAAAAAAGAGCGCAGGCCGCTGGTTTTGAGGCTGCTCAGGTTGGCGCGCCACTTCATAATGTGGATGCTGCCTCTCGAAAAGTTCTTACCGATGCTGGTTTTGGCCCTGGATACAAACTTCCAGGATTACCGCATAGAACTGGACATGGAATTGGTATGGATGGGCATGAATGGGGTAATGCCGTTAAGAACAATCAAAGAATAATAGAACCCGGTATGTGTTTTAGCATTGAGCCCAATATATCTATTGTGGGTGAATTTGGTGTAAGATTAGAGGATTGCGTGTACATTACGGATGAAGGCCCAATATGGTTCTCAGAGCCAAGCCCTTCAATTAAACAGCCATTTGTTTAATTGAAAGAAAAAAAGCAGGTCATAAGCCGGATGTCATTGTTCAGGATATCGGATTGCCTGGGATGTGTGGGATTGATGGTGTAAAAGAGCTGCGCAAGATCCTGCCTGATGTGGTAATTCTGATGCTCACAGTATATGAGAATGAAGAGAATGTATTTAACTCTCTTCAAGCGGGTGCAAGCGGGTATATGCTAAAAAAAACACACCCGGCACAACTTATTGATTCTATTCAAGATGCCTACAACGGCGGTTCTCCAATGAGCTCGAATATTGCCCG
>CAZYQR010000396.1:0-2522 GCA_964649755.1 uncultured Maribacter sp.
GCCCCGGAAGTGCTGGGTTATGGACAATATGAGAGCAGTTCTTATATATTGATGGAATTTATTGAGTCCAAAAATCCAACTTCAAAAGAATTCGAGACTTTGGGTCATCAATTGGCGGATTTACATACATTTTCTGTTGGGGATTCATTTGGATGGAAACAAGATAACTACATCGGCAGTTTACCACAATCAAACAAAAACCATCCGGATTGGGCCTTATTTTATGTGCATGAGCGCTTGTTGCCCCAACTTAAAATAGCCAAAGAAAAGAGGTTATTGATTTCCAGCGAAATTCCTTCAGAAAGCAACCTTTTAAAAGGTTGCAAACGTTTTTTTCCAAAAGTAAAACCGGCATTGCTTCATGGGGATTTATGGAGTGGCAATTATCTTATTAGCGCTCAAGGTATTCCTTATCTTATTGATCCCGCAGTGTATTTTGGCCATCATGAAGTTGACCTTGCCATGACCCAGCTCTTTGGTGGCTTTTCTTCAAACTTCTATGGGGCTTATACAGAGCAGATTCCAGCAGAAACACTTCAAAACGAAAGAAGGGACATATACCAACTGTATTATCTTTTGGTTCATCTTAATCTGTTCGGAAGAACGTATTATCCATCTGTAAAACAATTACTAAAAACATACTTCCATTAACAATACAACACATCGCATAATTATCTAACTTTAGGATAACCAATCCCACTTAAGAAAATGCGATTCGTCAGACGCCTGAGCCTCATATTAGCCATTTGCTTTATGCTCTTTTCCCTCATTAACTGTGAAAATTCTAATTCCAAGGTGCTCTCCTATACCACTTGGTCTTCTTATTTGGGTGATTCAGGGCGCAGCCACTACTCCACTTTATCTGAGATTACCCCAAAGAACGTTGCGAATCTAAAAGTCGCTTGGAGCTATGAAGCACCAGATTGGGGGCAAATGCAAATGAATCCTATTGTAGTTGACAGTGTGCTTTATGGAGTAACAGCTGCCTTACGTGCTTTTGCACTGAATGCGGCAACTGGGGAGGAACTTTGGCGTTTTGGCGATTCATTACAAGTATGGCATTCTACAAGTCGTGGTGTTTCGTATTGGCAAAACGACGATGACAAGCGTATTTTATTTACTAGGGGCTCTGATTTGTATGCCTTGGATGCCGTGACGGGTAAGCCAATCAGTAGTTTTGGAAATGGAGGCAAGATAGATATGCGTTCAGGCCTCCCAGAAAGTGATAAAGACAAGTTCGTAATCTCAAATACCCCAGGCACAGTTTATAAAAATTTGATTGTAATGCCCCTGCGGCTTTCAGAGGGTGTTGATGCAGCTCAAGGTGATATTATGGCTTTCAACATTGTCACGGGTGCCCTGGAATGGGCTTTTCACCCTATACCCTATCCCGGGGAAGAGGGATATGAAACCTGGAGAGATAAAAACGCTTACCAAAACGAATTGGTAGGTGCGGCCAACAATTGGGCGGGAATGGCAGTAGATGAAGAGATGGAAATCATATATATACCAACAGGTTCCGCAGCTCCTGATTTCTATGGCGGAATGCGCAAGGGGAGCAATTTATATTCCGATTGTCTGTTGGCCTTGAATGCGAATACCGGGGAACGAATCTGGCATTTTCAGTTTACCCATCATGATATTTGGGATAGAGACCCGCCGGCCCCACCTAATCTATTGATGGTGGAACGGAATGGAAAAAAGATTCCTGCTGTGGCACAAGTGACCAAACAGGGATATGTCTATGTTTTTAATCGAAAAACAGGTGAGCCTTTATTCGATATTGAAGAAAAACCAGTTCCCTCATCAAAATTGAGAGGCGAAGAAGCATGGCCCACACAGCCATTTCCAGTTGCTCCTAAACCTTTTGCAAGACAATCCATTGATATTACCGAAAATGATGTTAGCCCGTATGCAGAAAATAAAGAAGAGTTAAAGGGGGTGCTTAAAATGGTAGAAAAACGCATTTACGCACCACCGAGCGTTGATCCTGTCTTACTATTTCCAGGGTACGATGGAGCGGCAGAATGGGGAGGTACAGCAGCGGATCCAGAAGACGGAATCATTTATGTAAATTCAAACGAAATGCCCTGGATTATGCAAATGGAAGAAGTTGATGAAAAAAGTAATGCAACCTCATTAGGGGAACAGCTTTATAGTAATAATTGTGTTATTTGCCATAAATCTGATAGGTCGGGAATGGAATTAAGTGGTTTTCCGTCGCTAATAGGCATAAAAGCATCTAAAACCAAGAAAGAGGTTACCTTACAAATCAACCAAGGCAAAGGAATGATGACCGGTTTTCCCGAAATCTCGGGCAATGAAATGGATGCACTATTGAATTTCTTGTTTGATGAAAATGATAAGCAAGAAGTAACCACTGCAGAGCCAACCACATATCCTTTACCATATAAACACACGGGATACAAGAAATTCTTTGATAGTAATGGTAATCCGGCGATTACGCCTCCTTGGGGAACCCTGCATGCCATAGATTTAAATACCGGTGAGTATATTTGGTC
>CAZYQR010000397.1:0-2505 GCA_964649755.1 uncultured Maribacter sp.
TTGTCCTTGAAACCTCAGCCCCTGTTCCACTTATTGTTGGCACACCAACATGATAGATAGATGATTTTTTTACCAAATCCCACCCCTGATATACCGAAGAACTACCTTCGTTGTTCATCATAATGGCGACGGCCTTAGCAAGATCCATTATGGTTCCACCACCTATGCCTACAATGCCCGAGACAAGTTCTGGAAAATCATTCCCTATTTTTTGAACTAAAGCATCAACCTGATGGGTTTTAGGTTCTTCTTCGGCGGAAATAAATATGATTTGATCACAAAATATAGCGGGAATTCTTTTTGCTAATTCAGTTCCTTCAAAAACGTCATCAACCAAAAAAATAAAAGGTGAATCGGAATGCTTCCGCTTGGGCATCAAAATTTCTCCCAGCTGATTGAAACTTCCTTTGCCAAAAACAACGCGAGGCACCATAGGAAAGTTCCTGTACTTTTCATTGTGACTCGAAATTGTGTTTTTTATTTCTCTTTTATTCTTCAATTCCATAGCATTAATTCAAATAGTCCAAAACATCTTTTAAACTATTAATTTTCAAATAATTGTAATCCTGATCCTCAATCGACACCTGCTCATGTTGCCAGGTGGTATGAAAGGGAACGTGGACGGCTTTGGCCCCAATATTTATAATAGGCAGTACATCAGATTTTAGGGAATTTCCGATCATTAAAAATTCATCAACCTCTATTTCAAGATGTTCCAAAAGGTTTTTATAATTCACTTCTTTTTTATCACTTAACACCTCTACATGGTGAAAATATGTTGACAAGCTCGACCTTTCAAGTTTTCGTTCTTGATCCAATAAATCCCCTTTGGTCAAAACAATCAAACGATATTTGTCGCCAAGCTCCTTTAAAACTTCTTTGACCCCATCCAATAATTCAACGGGGTGAGCTATCATTCTCTTTCCAAGATTCAAAATTTCTTGAATCGTTGCTTGTGATACCTCATTATTTGATAAGTCAAGAGCAGATTCTATCATTGAAAGCATAAAACCTTTAATGCCATAACCATAGAGTTCTAAATTATCCATTTCTTTTTTGAACAACTCCTGGTCAATCTTATTCTTGGTTTCAAATCCTTCCAATAAGTCGGCAAATTTCTCTTCGGTTTCTCGAAAATAGGTCTCGTTCACCCAAAGGGTGTCATCGGCATCAAAGCCAATTACTTTTATTTTACTAAAATCTACTTCCATGCTGCTTGGGCTCTTTTTAAATCTTCTGGGGTATCAATTTCAATGCCACTGACAACGGTCTCAACCATTTTAATTTTTTTCCCATATTCTAAATACCTTATGGCCTCAATCTTTTCCTTAGCCTCTAAGGGCAGCATAGATAACCGCTGAAAATCCATTAAGGCCCGTTTTCTAAATGCATAAATACCTTTATGTTTATAATAGATATTCTCAATTTCCTCATCCCTTGGATAAGGAATCGGGGACCTCGAAAAATAGAGGGCAAAATTACGGTTATCTACTATTACTTTTACCGTATTGGGATTGTTTATTTCTTCCCAGTCGTTGATTCTCACCATAAGTGAAGCCAAATCAATTTCTTTTGCAGGATCTTCCTTGAATACCCTTAAAACACTTGCCAAACTTTCACGATCCGTAAAAGGTTCATCGCCCTGCACATTTACAATAATATCCACATCCATGTTGGTTACAGCCTCTGCAATACGGTCACTGCCACAATCATGTTCCTTTATGCTCATAATCGCTTTACCACCGGCATTTACAATTGCATCAAATATAATGTCACTATCGGTCACTACATAAACTTCATGGAACAATCGGGTATTGACAGCAGCTTCATAAGTACGCAGAATTACAGGTTTTCCTGATAAATCCTGCATCAGTTTGGCAGGAAATCTAGAAGCCGCATAGCGCGCAGGAATCATGGCAATTATTTTCACTTTTTTTGACTTTAGATTAATTAATTACGATTTTGCCCTTGGTCTTAGCTTTCGATAAATCATAAATACGAAGACTAATATAACAATGACCAAAAAAGCCGCTAATATAGGTGCAAAAATCGAGGCAGTTGCAACCACAACAGCAGTTCCTGTTTCCACTGTGGAAACCAACGGATTTGCTACTCCACCAGTTGTGACCGTTGAGGCCAATCGCGTTGAGGCACCCGCTCCCTTAATGGCAGTAGCCGTACCTCCACCCGCAATAATAGCCAATGACCAAGTAACTACAGGATCTAGATTAGCAACTGTAGATACCATCACGGCCGTACCAGCTATTGCTGCCAACGGAATTGCAATGCTATCCAAAAGATTATCAACCCAAGGAATGAAATAAGCGAATATTTCAGCTAAAGTAGCGACACCTAGTGTTATGAGTGCAGCAATACTTCCTATCCATTGCCAACTTTCATTGAGTTCCCAAACTCCAAAATAAGAGGCAATACTCAAAGCGAATAATGGTAGAAAAATACGGAACCCGACAGAGGCAGCCAATCCTACACCCAAGAATATACTTA
>CAZYQR010000398.1:0-2488 GCA_964649755.1 uncultured Maribacter sp.
TTGCCAACAAAAGGAAAAAATTACAAACGATAGCCTTATAGTCAGTTAAGGTTTCTGGAAAAATGACCATTAATAGTGCAAAAAAGAGAATGGTATATGAGTTAGCACCCGTCAACTTATTCCTTATAACAACGAAATTGACTATAAAAAAAGTAAAAAGTAATACTGCTAGTACAACAACTTGACCTAATAATTGTTCATACCCATAAACCCGTTGATAAAGAACAAAATGTATAAACCAATAAAACAGAAATAAAAAAGTAAGAACAATTATGTAATTTATTGGTTTTGTTTTGCCAAAAATGCCTGAAATCATGGGTTAGAAACTTTCTAAAATTCAATAATTGTCTTTAATTGCTCCCTTTTGCAAAGCTCCGCTTTAGACCCTTAAACAATAGCCTTACTGTTTTATTTGACTTTGCCACATACTCTGGAGAAATTCACTATCCAATTTCCAATCATAAAATTTAGATAGTTTCTGCGGTTTTCATATTTTTGCTTTGTAAATATACTATAAGATGAGAGCATTCTTTGAGGGCATACAGGATTTATTTGTAAACGGACTTTTCTGGCCTTTTGATTTTTTTAGGTTTATGGAAAGCTGGTGGGCAGCCAATACGGTGAATTGGATTTTCTTCGCTATCTGTTCAGTTGCCTTTGTTTATTGGATGCTACAGCTTAAAAAGGCTAATGATAATAATGAGGAAGACAAGTCGATTACTTCGCATTCCTATTTATAGATCAAAACCTATATCCTTTCGGAAGTTCATCTTATCAAAATGTATCTTTTTTATGTTTTGATAGGATTTTTGTAGTGCTTCCTTATAATCATTCCCGAAAGAGGTGATAGCCATTACCCTACCACCATTCGTTACAACATTATTGTCTTTGTTATCTGTTCCGGCATGAAATACGATTGAATCCTCCACATTTTCAAAACCGGTAATAATTTTTCCTTTTTCGTATGCTTCAGGATATCCACCTGATACCAACATTACTGTTGTTGCTGTACGTTCATCAAGTTCCAAGTCGATAGAATCCAATGACTGGTCAGCCACAGCTTGAAAAACTTCAACCAAATCGGTTTTAATTCTTGGGATTACCACTTCGGTCTCTGGGTCTCCCAATCTTACATTGTATTCTATGACAAAGGGATCGTCACCTACTTTTATCAATCCGATAAAGATAAAGCCCTTGTACGGCAAATTATCCTTTTTAAGACCATCTACCGTCGGTTTAACTATTCGCTCATGTATCTTCGCCATGAAAACCTCGTCTGCAAAAGGAACGGGGGAAATAGCGCCCATACCGCCTGTATTCAATCCGGTGTCGCCCTCACCTATTCTTTTGTAGTCTTTCGCGGTTGGCAATACTTTATAACCTTTACCATCGGTCAATACAAACACACTTAATTCTATACCAGCTAAAAACTCCTCGATAACAACAGTTGAACTTGCACTGCCAAATTTAGCATCGACCAACATGGTTTTTAATTCGTCTTTGGCCTCTTGTAAATCATTTAAAATCACGACCCCTTTCCCAGCGGCCAATCCATCAGCCTTTAAAACATAAGGTGGTTTGAGCGTTTCCAGAAATGAGTAACCTTCTTCTAAATTATCAGAAGTGAAACTTTGATAAGCGGCCGTTGGGATATTGTGTCTGAAAAGGAATTCCTTGGCAAATTCCTTGCTGCCTTCTAAAGTTGCGGCGGCTTTCTGAGGTCCGATTACGGGGATATCCTTAAGATCAGAATCGTTAAGGAAAAAATCGTGAATTCCGTTCACCAATGGATCTTCAGGACCTACAATCATCATATCAATGCTTTCAGAAAGTACGGCTTTCTTTATGCTTTCAAAATCGTTTACACCAATTGGTATATTTATTCCAATCGTCGCGGTACCGGCATTTCCAGGGGCAATAAAAAGATTGTTAAGTTTTGGGCTTTGGTTGAGTTTCCAAGCTATGGCATGTTCGCGGCCTCCTGATCCAAGAATAAGGATATTCATAATTCAAAGTTTGCGCAAAAATACATCTTGAAAGCTAATAATCTATGCAATACCAGAAAAATCCCTGTGCTCTTTATCCTGAAGTTCTTCTGGGGTCAAAGATTTGAAATATTCGTATACTTTTTTAAGACCTTCGGCACGTTCAACCTTAGGTTCCCAACCTAATATTTCCTTAGCTCTAGTTATGTCCGGTTGCCGTTGTAAAGGATCATCTTTGGGTAATCCTCTATAAACAATTTTCTGATCAGTCCCAGTTAATTTTATAATTTCCTGGGCGAATTCCATAATTGTAGTCTCATGGGGGTTGCCAATATTAATCGGATCTGTGTAATCACTCATTAATAGGCGATAAATTCCTTCAACTTGGTCATCTATATAACAAAAAGAGCGTGTTTGTGAACCGTCACCAAACACTGTCAAATCTTCCCCTCTTAATGCTTGTCCCATAAAAGCAGGTACTACCCTCCCATCATTGAGTCTCA
>CAZYQR010000399.1:0-2481 GCA_964649755.1 uncultured Maribacter sp.
TCGATGAACATAATTTTCTGAATCCAAGTATTCTATGAAATTATAGATCATTTCACAGGTTGAACTCATGCTCACATCTGAATACATGATTTGGGCGTAATCGGATGGCGCTTGGTGGTGGTCGATCATGATGAACGTCGCATTGGAGTCTTTAAGATATGACTCCATTTGGCCTATACGCCCCAAGTGATTAAAGTCTAGCGTGAAAATAATTGTAGCTCCTGCTATTTTTTCCTTGGCCTGTGAATTCTCTTTTTCAAAATTGAGAATATGTTCATGGCCAGGCATCCATTTTAAGAATTTAGGGAAATCGTTGGGAGCGATAACTGTGACCTCTTTCCCTATGTTTTTTAGATAATGCCATAATGCCAAGGTTGAGCCAATAGCATCACCATCAGGGTTCTTATGGGGAACAATTACGATTTTCTGTGGTTTTGAAAGCAGTTTCTTAACCGCATTTATATTCTCTAAATTCATGCGCGCAAAGATAGCAATATAGGGTAGATTTTCATCATAAAAAGCAATTTTTACCGAAGAAACCTAGCTGTTGGGATTGAAGAAAATCCGAATCGAAAAAGAATGGTGGTTTTTGAAAAAAGTTTTGGTTTTGTCAAAATTGATCTGCTATCAAAAAAGGTCTTTTTTTCATGATGGGCGATAATAGAGAGGTCTTTGGTAAATAAAGCAATCAAATTGTGACTTGCCGATTCATGAATAAAACGTATTTTTGCCCAAAATTTTTACAAATGACTACAAACAGAACTTTTACAATGATCAAACCCGATGCGGTTGAAAATGGACATATTGGTCCCATTTTAGAGAAAATAACTTCTGCAGGTTTTAAGATCGTGGCTATGAAATATACTCAGTTGAGCAAAAGGGATGCTGAGAAGTTTTATGAAATACATATAGAACGTCCATTTTTTGCGGATTTGGTTCAATTTATGACAAGAGGACCAATTGTTTCTGCAATTTTGGAAAAAGAAAATGCGGTTGATGATTTTAGAGCGCTGATTGGGGCTACCAACCCTGCAGAAGCTGCTGAAGGCACTATTCGTAAATTATTCGCAACTGACATTGCACAGAATGCTGTACATGGTTCAGATAGTGATGAAAATGCAGCAATTGAAGGTGCTTTTCATTTTTCAGGAAGAGAGATTTACTAACTCCATTTTTATATATTTAAAAAGCCACCCATTGGGTGGCTTTTTTTATCGTAAAACTATCTTTTTGACCAAGTTTTTACCGAGCTCTTCATTGAGCATATCCAATATTTTAGTCTTGCCAAGACTTAATTCCTCTCTTAGTACCGAAGAGGATAAGGAAACATATAATGTTTCATTGCGGAGTTCAATGGCCGTGGTATAATTGTTCACTCCGTTACCCATTAAATTTACCCAAGCTTCGCGAGCATTCACTTTATCAATACCATGTTGCAGCTTGTTTTTTTGAATAAAATCTTTCAATGCTTCACTCAAAGGTAAATTATCGTTTTTTCGCTTTGCCATTATTTGTCCACATTAATGGGTTCAAATCGTTTATAATAATAGGTGATATTCTCAGTATTAGTGACTGAGAATGAATTCCCATCCAAGGATTTTAAAACCTCTACCCACTCACTAAGCTCGCTTTTATAATGTATTTCAAATCTGTCTTGCTGCATTATGATTGTAAAATGCTCTGCATCATTCGATGTGTCAAAAGTGCCATTAAACTTTGGGTAGACTTTTTTCCTATATCCGGACAACTCTTTTACCTCGATGTAATCTACCGTGGTATTCACTTTGTATTCCTTTGTTTGTCCGTTGGCCAGCGTCACTTTTTCAATTTCCCAATAACCGTTTAAAAGGGTAAGTTCTTGCTGTGAGACCTTATTTTGGCATGCTACCAACAAAAGAAAGATTCCGAAAGACACAACTTTATTCATTTTACAAATTAAATATTTTATAGGATTGATGTATATTTTTAACGATTTCTTCGGTACGTTCGGCATGGGTATCACTAATAAAAATCTGTCCAAAATTTTCATTATCCACCATACCCACAATTTGTGCCACCCGGTTTTCATCCAGCTTATCAAAAATATCATCCAATAACAATATCGGCGTAGTTTTGGCCTGTTTCTTTATGAAGTGGAACTGCGCAAACTTTAGGGCAATCAAGAACGATTTTTGTTGCCCTTGACTACCGAACTTTTTAATGGGATGCCCTGTTATTTCAAAGTTCAAATCATCTTTGTGTATGCCCATACCAGTATATTGCAAAATACGGTCTTTCTCAACGGTTTTGGCTAGTAGACTTAGTAAATCATCATCAAGCAACTTACTGTCATAGCTCAAAGTTACTTCTTCGTTGCCCCCCGATATTGATGCATATTGTTCCTTAAAGATAGGGATAAATGCTTCTACAAACTCCAAGCGTTTTTCGAATATTTCAGAACCATAATTATGCAATTGTTCATCGTAAACCAAAAGGGTAGAA
>CAZYQR010000400.1:0-2475 GCA_964649755.1 uncultured Maribacter sp.
GTGTCACATGCAGACCGTACTTCTGGGCCAGGGCGAAGTGTGTTCGGGCTGATACCACGTCACCGAAGTATTGCTTGAGTTCATTGAGGAGTTCTTCCAGTCGCTTCATGACGTCCTGCCTGGGCATACCTCTCTCAGTAAATACTTAATATAGAATAGGATTAATAAGAAAATTATAAAGAATATGCCCACCCACTTGACACCCTTATAATTTTTGGAATGCAATTTTTTATCTTTTTTGTAAGTAAGTATAATTACTAGCGCGAAAACGATAATGGAAAGAATGGCAAAAATTAATTGTCCGGTGCTGAACATAATGGATATTCAAATTAGTTATTCAGTTATAGAAAAATTAGAAAGTATTGAATTTACTCATTAAACCTAGCCAATTGTTGAACTTGGTTTTTTGGTTGTGAATAAAATCATTCAACATTTCAATGCGTATTTTATAATTTTACACAAAGCTAATCTAATTGTATAAAAATGAAGCATAAAATAAGTGCAGTAGAATTATTTCATAATTCATTTGGTCTAGGGGTTTCTAAGACCATGAGGGCTGGTTTAGGCAAGGAAAAGAATTTACTCCGGTTTAATTTGATGGATGAAGAGAACAAAGAGTATTATGAGGCAGCCAATAATAATGACTTGGTTGAAGTTGCCGATGCATTGGGAGATATGCTTTACATTTTATGTGGCACTATTTTAGAACATGGGATGCAGCATAAAATAGAGGAGGTTTTTGAGGAGATTCAACGTAGTAATATGAGTAAATTAGGTGCAGATGGCAAACCAATTTATAGAGAAGATGGGAAAGTACTCAAAGGCCCAAATTATTTTAAGCCCAATATCGAAAGTATTTTGGATAAATAAAAAAAGGCCTTCAAAGGCCCTTTTTATTATCATTTGTAACTAATTACACCTTAAATCTCCACCCGAATTTATCCTCACTTCTGTTGTATTGAATATCAGTAATTCGCTTTTTTAACCTTGCGGCATAACCAGCGGGAATTTCCGGCAAATCATAATCTTCATTTCTATAACCAAAGGTGGCGATAGGTGATATCACAGCAGCGGTACCCGCTCCGAACATTTCTTTTAATGAACCATTCTTTGCGGCTTCAACGACTTCCGAAACAGTTATTTTACGAACCTCGACAGGAATGCCCTCATCTTTAGCTATTTCCAAAATGCTCTTTCGGGTAATTCCGTCAAGTATTCTGTCACTGGTCGGTGCTGTAATCAGGGTGTCATTGATTCTGACGAAAATGTTCATTGCACCTGCCTCTTCAATGTATTCGTGCGTATTATCATCCGTCCATATTACTTGGTCATACCCTTTTTCTACAGCTAATTGTGTAGGGTAAAATTGGCCGGCATAATTGCCGCCGGCTTTGGCATATCCTACACCTCCATTGGCAGATCTAGAATAGGTTTCTTCAATGAGTACCTTAACCTTACCTGAAAAATATTCTCCGGATGGTGCACATGCTATTAAGAATGTATATTCATCGGCAGGGGAGGCATGAAAGCCATTGCCTGATGCAAAAATAAATGGTCTTATATACAATGAACTACCAGCTGATTTCGGAATCCATTTTTTTTCCAATTTCAAAAGCTCGGTCAGACCATCCATAAAATAATCTTCCGGTAATTCTGGAATGGCCATTCGTTTGGCCGAAATGTTCAATCTTTTACAATTATCCTCAGGTCGGAATAGCCAAACATCATCATTCTCGTCCTTATAGGCTTTCATACCTTCAAAAATAGACTGTCCGTAATGAAATATTTTTGCAGAGGGGTCCAGGGTAATTGGCTGATAAGGTTTAATCTCTGGAAGTTCCCAAGCACCATTTCTGTATTTACAAACTAACATATGGTCCGTAAACACAGTTCCAAATGCCAGATTATCAAAATCTACCTTGTCAATTTTAGAAGTTTTGGCCTTTTCAACTTTCAAGTTCTTTGTACTGGTCTCCATTGAATTAAATATTTATCGAATAAAATTAGAAAAATATCGCAATCCGTTCTTCTTTTTTTCTTTAAAAATGCCCATTTTTACGATAGTTTTCCAAAATTTAAGAATTATGAGAGGTTTTAACATTTTAGTTGTGTTTTTGGTATTGATTTCGTCCTGTAAAGCACAGGAAACTAAGCATGAAGTTGTTGCAAAAGCACAAAATGCCAAGGAATTAGCATCTTTTGGCGATAAAATTTTGGCGGATAGTAGCATTTCAAGTCGTGAAATGATGCAAAAGTATAATGGCATGGTAGTAGCAGATACATTACAATCAAAGTTTACAGCTGTGGTTAAAGAGGTTTGCCAGGCAAAAGGGTGTTGGATGAAAGTTGAATTGGATGGAGGTGAGGAAGCAATGGTAAGATTTAAGGATTATGGTTTCTTTATGCCTAAGGATATTGCTGGTAAAGAAGTTATTGTCAATGGTTATGCATTTGTTGAGGAAATGAGTGTAGAAG
>CAZYQR010000401.1:0-2473 GCA_964649755.1 uncultured Maribacter sp.
TTCCCAATTCGTTGTTGATATAGGCCAAATCACGATAGGTTTGGGCATAGTTTGGTCGTAATGAAGAAATAGCCTGATAAAGCTGCATTACCGCAACTAAATCATCGTTTTTCTCATACGTATATGCCAAAGCTTTTAAAACTACCGCATTGTTTGAATACCTATTCTTAATCGAATTCCATATTTCTTCTGCCTTTTCCTTATTCTGCCACTCCTTCAAAAAATAATTGCCCGCCTCAATGGCATCGTAAGGAGAATTATTAAAATGTGTCTTTTTATTCTCAAAAATTTGCAAAGCCTCTTCCTCTGTTTTACAAAGGAATAAATCGTTCAATTGAATAGGGATTTCTGTTTCCCAATCTACCGTGGTAAATGCCTCTGCAACCCTTTGTTTGCTATAGGTTAAGGAATCCTTGAAACGTTGGGTCACTTTGGGATCACTAAGTTCCGCTCTTTTGGTATTGATGACAATGACCCCACCATGGCCCCTTCTACCATAACGACCTGAAGCGCCAATTCCCCTTATCACTGCAATCCTATCTATTTCTTGAATCGATAAAAATAAAGGAGGTGCATCCATTATAACGCCATCAACATCATAAATTGCAGCCTTTTGTCCTCCTAACAAAGAAGAGGTTACTCTTAAATATACGGCTGTCCTATCTTCATCAAAAATGCTACCCCTATAAGAAATCCTGCCTATTAACTGCCCTCTAATAGCTTCTAAAAAAGTTGGGGCTCCTTTGTTAAGATCATCACCATTGATCATGCGAATTGAAAGCCCGGATTTACGGGTGTCCAAAATGCCAAGATTTGTCCGTATCAAATCGTTATTGAGGTCGTATTCGATTTGCCTTTCTGTTGGACTCTTTCTCTTGTGTTTCTCTACCACAACCTCTTGCAGTTGCTCTTCCAAGGGCTTCATGTCAATGTTCAATATAATGGTAACATGCTCTAGCAATACTTCCACTGTTTGTAAACCCAAATGTTTGAAAACCAACACATCTCCGGTTTTGGCGGTAATGCTATAGGCTCCCTTTTCGTTGGTGAAAACGACCTGGGCTGAATCTTTTATATGGATACTTACATTATTTACCGGATAACCGTTTTGGGTGACCACCCCATTAACCTGTAAAACAGCATGCTCGGCCTGTACGGCCAAAAAGAAAAAAGAGCAGAAAAGAAAAAGAAGTGCCTTCATTATTGTATTGGTTTTGTACATTATTCTATCAAAAATCGAGCCTAGCCTAGTTCCCTTGATGTGATTTTACGCGCGGAATCAATAATAATTCGGTTTGCCTACCATTTACATAACGGAATCCGTTTTCACCATAAAACCCTGCTTCTTCTAACATAATACGAATATCACGTTTCCATTCGGGGATGATCACGGTAGTATTCAATTCTATGGCATATACCGTATTGGGATTTAAAGGATAATTATCGCCATCATCTTTCATAACCCCACCTTGGGCATCCCACATGCCAATAGTGGTTCCGGCTGAATGTCCGTAAAGGCCTAATGGATGGGTATAAATGGCTGGGCGGAGTCCGGCAGCCTTAGCATCTTGCAATGCCTTGGCCAATATTTCATTACCGGTTCGCCCTTTAATCATATTGTTAGTTAAGAAATCCTGAACTTTGTTTCCTGCTTTTAATCCCTCGACAAGAAATTTCGGAGCTTCTTTTTCCTCAGGCTTCAGCACATAGGCCAATTCTTGGCAATCGGTATTCAAACGTAAATAAGTGATTCCAAAATCGCAATGCAATAAATCGCCTGGCCGAATGACCAAGTCATCGGGACGTCCTGAAAATGAATACAAGTGACTCACCAATTCCTCACTGGTACGTTGTACATCCACAGTTGGGTGAAACCAGGTTTCCAACCCTAAATCAGTAACTTTTTGACGCATCCACCACTCTACTTCAGTAGTCGTTGTGACTCCGGGTGTTATTATTTTTTCAGAAAATGCCTCGGCAATAATATCATGGGTAATATCAACCAGTTGATTAAAAATAATCATCTCCCGTTCAGTACGGGTCTCAATCCAACGAACGGCCAATTGCTCAGCGGAAACTACTTTTTTATGATGTTTCTTTGGTAAGTTCTGCATAAATTCATCATAATCGGTTTTATCGAGTCCGTCTGCAATATTATGGTCCTTGGAAAAGTTCAATCCAATTTTAGATGGATTTCTTTCTTCAATTAATTGTATCAATCGCTTCCATTGGTCAGGTTCCTTTTCCTTATCCCAGGCCGAAACAATATTCTCACCAACATTATACCGGGCGACAGCCAATTTTTCAATCGTATTCTTGGCTTTATTTCGATGGAAAAGCAAGATAGTACGCCTTCTGGCATTTAACCAAGTTGATGGCAACATGGTCCTGAGCACAGGATCTTCGTTATATTCCCGGGAAATGAGAATCCACATGTCAATATCCGTTTTATCCATAAGTTCTGGCAATAGGT
>CAZYQR010000402.1:0-2463 GCA_964649755.1 uncultured Maribacter sp.
GCTCTGCAAAAGCTTGTACAGCGGTTCGAATCCGCTCGATGCCTCAAAAACCTCCTTAAGACTTAAGGGGGTTTTGTTGAAACTTAAGAATAAGGTGCTACATTTTGCATCAAGAAATGGCATTGTGGCCGAGTGGTTAGGCTAAGCCCCGCAAAGGCTTATACAGTGGTTCGAATCCCCTCGATGCCTCTAAAAACCTCCTTAAGACTTAAGGAGGTTTTTTGTTCCTGCCTATTCCCTGATCTTTTCAATCTTTTCAATCCCTTTTTCAATATTGAATTTATCCTTTGGTAAGAAACCCTTAATAATTAGTACCAGACCACATATCATCAATATAATGCCCAATCCTTTTTTAATTCGGGATATTCGCTTATAAGTAAGCTTTCTTTTTAGTTGTTTTGCCAACAATATCTTGAAAATGTCCGTTGCTAAATAAGCGCCAAGCATGGTTGAAAAGAAAACAATAATTCGATTGGGGTCATTGTCTAAACTTGGACCAACAACAATAATTATCCCCAACCAAAATACGAGGACGCCAATATTGATAAAATTCAATAAAAATCCTTTTACAAATAGACTTAGATAGTCACTCTTTTTCGTTCGTAAGGCCGGCTTGTCTTTCTTAATCTCGGTTTTGAAATAAGTGGTGATTCCGTAAACTAATAGAATAACGCCACCAAAAACATAAAGTCCTGGTTGGTTGCTTAAGTTTTCCAACAATTGAAAACTACTGAAATATGCCACTACGAGAAATAGAATATCGGCAAAAATAACTCCGAGGTCAAAAACCAAAGCAGCTCTAAATCCTTTGACAGCACTGGTTTCCAACAGTACAAAAAAAACAGGCCCAATCATAAAGCTCAAAAAAAAGCCCAATGGAATCGCCGCCTGAATATCGTCTAACATCTGTAAGGGTTACATTCGAGTAATAATACCGCCAAATACTGTTTTTTCGTCCATTTTTTCAGGATTACCATAAACCAATACCTCGCCGCCCGCTTTTACAGTGGCCTTTACATAATTGGTAGCGTAAATTTCCGCTTTGGAGCCAGCATTGACGTTTATGGTAGAAAACTTGGTAATCAATTCTTTTCCCTCATAAATACCACCTGTGTTGATGGCTACATCCTGTAAATCAGCAGTACCGGTAGTCTGTATGACGCCACCTGTCACAGTTTTGATCAATAATTGCTCAACTTCCGCATTTATTACCAATTCACCACCTTCTTGTGCCTTAAGTTCAAGCACATCTTGTTTAATGGCCTCTTTTGAAGTTATTCTCGCATCTTCATTAACATCGATGACCACTAATTTATCGGTATAATAAACATCAATGAATGTTCTGTAGCCACTAAATAATTTAGTGACTTGCATTCGTATTTTTAAAACCCCATCATTGTTTACAATGGCAACGTTCTTTGTGTTTGCACCAGTTATCACCGCCTTGTTTTCAGAAGCTTTTATTAAATTAATGGATAAACCATCAAAAGCCTTTATTTCTGAAAATGGTTGTAGGTCATGTGTAGTTTTTTCATCTTGCGCTTTAGTTGTTTGAAAGATAAACAAGAGCACCGCAAGCCAAACCAAATTTTTCATTGTTTTAGTTTTTAGGTATTTTCTTACTAACTTAAACAAAATCTATTCCAAAAAACGTTTTTATTCGTTCTTTCCGATGAGTGAAAAGTCTAGATGGCGTTTTACTAGGTCCGTACTTTTTACCATAACAATGACCTCATCACCCAATTGATATGTTTTTTTGGTCCGTTCACCAATAATAGCGTACTGTTTTTCATCAAAGATATAGTAATCGCCTTTTATATCCCGTATCCTGACCATGCCTTCGCACTTATTCTCGATGATTTCTACGTAAATACCCCATTCGGTCACCCCAGAGATAACTCCTACAAACTCCCTATCCTGATGGTCTTGCATGAATTTTATCTGCATATATTTTATGGAATCGCGTTCGGCATTAGCCGCTAAACTTTCCATATCAGAGGAATGTTTGCACTTATCCTCATAAATTTCTTCTTTAGGTGATTTACCACTATCTAAATAATGCTGTAGTAATCTATGTACCATAACATCAGGATAACGGCGTATGGGTGAGGTAAAATGCGAGTAATAATCAAAAGCCAAACCATAATGACCAATATTATCAGTGGTGTAAATAGCTTTACTCATACTGCGGATTGCCAACGTATCTACTAAATTCTGTTCTTTTTGTCCCTTAACATCTTCGAGAAGCTGATTTAAAGAAGCACTGATGGATTTTTTATCCCTAAAGTCAAGTTTGTGCCCGAATCTTGAAATAATTCCATTTAAAGCTATTAATTTATCTTCATTGGGATCATCATGAATTCGATAAATAAATGTTTTCTTTGGTTTTTGTTTACCAATGAATTCAGCCACTTTTCTATTCGCAAGCAGCATAAATTCCTCAATTAATTTATTAGCATCCTT
>CAZYQR010000403.1:0-2459 GCA_964649755.1 uncultured Maribacter sp.
TTCTTGCCTTCTTCACTAATTAAATTAGTACTCCATCTTGGTTCGAAAACTATATTTACATTAGTAGACATGTTTGGATAATTTTGTTCAATAATAGCTTTAATGTTAGCTACTATTGTATCGCCTAATGGACAAGAAGGAGTTGAGAATGTTAAATCAATATCTATTTTATCTTTTCCATCAAAATTTAATTTGTAAATCAGTCCTAAATCCACAATATTGATTTCTATTTCTGGATCCATTACATTTTTTAATAAATCTAAAACTTCAATTTCAAAATTTGTAATTTCTTCAGTAATCATATTTTTTCAGTTTTAACTTTGTGCCTTACAATTTTTAGCACATTCAAATTATACAAAACAGCAACAACGATTAAAATGTAAGCTCCAACTCGGATTAAAATAATATTATTTACCAATAACCCTACAATCATTGTTGCAATAAATAAAAAATAAGCAATCATCTGTACACTTGCTATTTTTTCGGAATACAATTCTCGTGGCAAAGGTGTTTTAGCTTTTCCAACCAAACTTTTGTATTTGTACAACCAGACAATAAACGGCAAGGTTTTATATGTCTGACCTAAAATAAGCGTAGTTATAAACCCGAATATGATTGAAAATCCGTACAGAGTAATAATTCTAAATATAAATTCTGTTTCTAAATTGAAATTAAACAATACGAATCCAATCAGAATAAAAGGAACAAAAATCGCGGCAATAGCAATCATTGAATATTGCATTCCGACATCCATTTTTTTACGTAGTCGTTTTTTATATGAATCGTAGATATATGAAATAAAACATAAAATTCCTATAACTATAGAAATGGCCATCACATAATCTACAACACTATTTTTCCATAAAAACCAATTCAACACTGCAGTTACAAGTCCTCCACTAATTAGAAAATAGGAAAATTTTAGTTTGCGTTCTTTCAATTCGTGAGAGATTAAAAACATTGGCAACAAGGTTGAACTTACTCCGATTATCAACATTAAAAACCAACCTAACAATCCAACCGTTGCATGAATTTTCAGGTAATGAAAATGAATTTCAGATAAGAAATTAAACTTAAAATTTAACGAAATCAACAAACCGATCAGTTCAGCAATTAACAACCAAAAAACTGCAGTAATTACGAAAATAGATTTAATGTTTTTCAGTTTTGCATTTTTATAGGACAGTATCACATTTATCACAAACAATAACAAAGACAAAAACATTGCTATTGCCGCATAAGACAATAATCCTGTATAATCACCGATCCACATTGAGTAAGATAAGAATAAGACACTTGCTCCTGAAACCCAAAAGGTGATTTTTGCTAACTTTTCACTGAATAAAGCTGTTTCAAAAACAACAGGAATTAACTGATACAAAGCTCCAAACACAATCATCGTTCCCCAACCCAACACTGCCATATGTGTGATAGCTACAATTTTGTTATTAAAATAGGAACCCAACAATTCTGAATCTGCTAAAACTAGAAGCACAGCTATTAACAGCAAACTCAAAGCTCCAAATACAAAATGAGGAATAACAACACTTTGCTGTGGTGCATTATTGGTATTTAATCCGTTCATTATTTTTTAAAAATCAATAACTGAATATGATGCTCTGTTTTTCGATTGTAAAGTATATCGTAATTTCTATTTTCCAATTCAGGCAATAAAAATTGAGGTACTTTTTTATGGTCAACTAACAGACAATAATCATCTTGCAGTTGTTCTAATTTTGCAAGAATGGTGGTCATAGGTTCAGGCATTTCTAGATGACGAACATCAACGTGTTCCATTTTCCCAACATAATTCTTATACGTGATATCAAAATTTGGATCTGTTTCTCCTTTCACTTCAGAAATCAGTTCATCTTTGCTTTCTTCTAACTTTTTAAAATAAGTATAAACAGCTCCTCCTTTACGCTTAGTTTCACTTTCAAAACCTTTGCTTTTTAAAATATTTATTAAAGGAATTGGCTCAAAAGAATTGATGATTTCCAAGGTTTCATTTTGTTGAATGTCCCTGATTTTTTCCATTATTTCCTTAAAAGGGTCTTGACCTCCTTCAATAGTTGGTCGTACATCGAAACTAATTACCTTGTCTTTTGTAACAGCTTGCTCATTAAAAGCTTCTTCCTGTGATTTTGTTTTTACAGAATTATCAATTTCAAAACCCACTTCAATGAGTTTGTTTAGGAATAATTCCAAAGACACACCTCCAATTTTTGCGGCATCTGCAATAGTAACCCTTGGAGCCAGCACTCTTCTTAAAACAGGGTTTTTCAATTTTTTAAAGTGCGAATTTATAGATGCAATTACATCTATAACAGCTTCATCTTCCCTTATTAAAGCTGATATTTTAGTTTTTCCGGAGACTTTCATTTTGATTTCCCTAAATGTTTAATACTTGTTCGCAAAGAACACTGATGCCTTGATATTTTTTATAAGCCTAAGACTTC
>CAZYQR010000404.1:0-2446 GCA_964649755.1 uncultured Maribacter sp.
TTTGTTAGGCGTGATTGGATTTTTTTTAATATTTCCAGAAAAGTTTGAAGGGTTTGCGATTGGACAAGGAGATAATAAGAATATCGAAGAGGCCAGAGAGGCTTGTGGACTGTTGATTACCGCAATTGTAATGTTTGTGTTCGCGCTTAGAATTAGATTTAAGAATAAATCAAAGATCTAGGTCAAAAGTTTTACGAAGAATATCAATCATTGGGTTCTTATCCCTTAGTTTTTGATATTTTTCTTCAGGAGTGAAAGCAAACTTTTTGGCTACTTCTTCATTGACCGTAATTTTAAGCCTAATAAAATGGTTATTGAGCTTCGTTCTCAAATGTTCCATAAGATCATACTTTTCCCGTTCAATCTCTTTTTTCATGGTACCGTTGGGCAGTTCAATCCAAATGGTAGTTTCATCCTTGAGTTTGGGCTTATCTGAACTTAAGTTAGAGGCCAATATTTTTCTTCCATTGTCATCGATTTTTTTCACAAAATCATCCCAATGTTTTTGCATATCCTCCTCAGTGAAAGCTTCCATGGGTAGCTTGCTTTCATCAATAACAACTTCTATTTTATTGATTTGATGTTGTTTCTTTGCTTTTAAGCTCGATATAGATAAGCCAGAAACCCTTTTAACTGCCGGTTTAATGCTAATTGGTTTTGTAATCACAATCTCTTCAACTGCAGTTTGTGCAACGACTTCCGTTGTAGGTTCTGAATGCACCACAGTATTGTCGCCATTTCCTTCTGTGATTGGAGCTATTTCTTTTTGTACAGGTGTTGAAATCACTCGAGCAGAAATAGTGTCAATTAGTTCGGGTTCTTCTTTTGAAAATATGACTGGTGAAGTAAGAGGCGCTTGTTTGTAAAAAGCTGCCGGAGCAATAAATTCAATAGTATTATGGGCTAAAGCTATGGATTCAGGGTTTTTTTTTTCAGCCCCAAAATCAATCGAAGCCAATTTCATAAGGGAAAGCTCAACCAAAAGTCTTTGGTTTTTGCTGGCTTTGTATTTTAAGTCACATTCATTGGCGATATTCAAGGCTTGCAATAAGAATGAATTTGAGGTTTGTTTGGACTGCTCCAGGTAATTCTTTTTAGCAGATTCCCCAACTTCCAATAATTCAATGGTCTCTTGATGCTTACAAACCATTAAATCCCTAAAGTGGGATGCAAGTCCACTTATAAAATGATGTCCATCAAAACCTAAAGCCAATGTTTTATTGAACAATAGCAACAATCCCGGAATGTCGTGCTTTAGAATTAGATCGGTGGTCGAAAAATAAGTATCGTAATCTAGAACGTTCAGATTTTCGGTAACGGCTTTTCTAGTTAGGTTTTTACCAGAGAAACTTACAACCCTATCAAAAATCGATAGTGCATCGCGCATGGCACCATCAGCCTTTTGGGCAATGATATGCAAAGCATCATCATCAGCTTCTATGCCTTGGTTTTCAGCGATATATTTTAAATACTCGGCAGCGTCTCTTACGCTAATACGTTTAAAATCGAATATTTGACAGCGCGAAAGTATTGTGGGTATTATTTTATGCTTTTCGGTGGTTGCCAAAATAAAAATGGCATGTTTTGGTGGCTCTTCCAAGGTCTTTAAAAAGGCATTAAAGGCCGATTGTGAAAGCATATGTACCTCATCGATAATATAGACCTTGTATTTGCCTACTTGGGGCGGAATACGGACTTGGTCTATCAAATTCCTGATATCGTCGACCGAATTGTTTGAAGCAGCATCCAATTCAAAAATATTAAAAGCAAAATCCTCTTCTTCACGTTCAGTACCATCTTGGTTAATCTGTTTGGCCAAAATTCGGGCACATGTAGTTTTGCCAACTCCTCGAGGACCACAGAACAGTAATGCCTGTGCCAAATGGTTGCTTTCAATAGCATTGAGCAAGGTATTTGTAATCGCCTGTTGCCCCACGACATCTTTGAACGTCTGCGGTCGGTACTTTCTTGCTGATACAATGAATGGTTCCAATGCGAATTACTTTAGGGGGCATTTTTGGTAATGCCAATGCTTCTTTACAAATATAAAAATAGCGATGTATTCTTCTCTTTATTTAAGATGGATTAAACACTTTTTTATCAACAATTGAAGTAAATTTGTAGCGAGCAGGTCACCTTATCGCCCTGATGATAAATATCAGGGAGGAAAGTCCGGACACCATAGTGCAGCATAGCGGGTAACACCCGTCTCCCGATCTTATCGGGACGGACAAGTGCAACAGAAAGTATGTACAGGTAATGCTGTAGTGAAACCAGGTAAACTCTATGCGGTGAAACGTCATGTAAATCAGTGTTTGAGGGCTGCACGCTCGAGCTGAAGGGTAGGCGGTTAGAGCCTTTGGGCAACCAATGGTCTAGATAAATGATAGGGAGGGCTTTTGGCCTCACAGAATCCGGCTTATGATCTGCTTTTTTTCTTTCAATT
>CAZYQR010000405.1:0-2436 GCA_964649755.1 uncultured Maribacter sp.
GCAAAAATAGTTTTTAAATTAGAATCTACAAGAAATTTATTTTGATTTTTTATCCTAAAGCTCAGGATTTTATGGATTTTGTCATTTCAAGCATATCCAAAAGCCCTATATACAATGTAGGTTAAAGACTTATTCACTATTACTCCGTATCTCCTTCCTTAAAAAGATCAGGGCGAAGTGTTTTAGTTCGTTCATAGGCTTGGTTTTCGCGCCATTCCTCAATCTTAGGAAAATTTCCACTTAAAAGAACATCCGGGACTTTCATTCCTTTGTATTCAGAAGGTCTTGTAAAAACGGGAGGTGCAAGTAAATTGTCTTGAAAAGTGTCAGTGAGTGCAGAGGTTTCATTATTAAGTACTCCAGGGATTAAACGTATGACTGAATCACAAAGAATTGCCGCAGCCAACTCTCCACCAGAAAGAACATAGTCGCCTACAGATATTTCTTTAGTGATGAAGGCATCTCTAACCCTTTGATCCACCCCTTTATAATGCCCACATAGAATTATAATATTGCCTTTTAGTGAGATGCTATTAGCGATTTTCTGATTTAAAGTTTCACCATCCGGGGTCATATATATAACCTCATCATAATTTCGTTCAGACTTCAAATACGAAATACATCTGTCTATGGGTTCTATCATCAATACCATACCTGCACCTCCACCAAACTGATAATCATCTACTTGGTTATAGCTCAAATCTGTATAATCCCTTAAATTGTGCATATGAACTTCGACTATACCTTTTTCTATTGCCCTTTTTAAGATTGATGCTTCAAAAGGACTTTTAAGTAATTCAGGTAATACCGTTATAATATCAATTCGCATTAGTGCAGTTGTTTCTAGATTATTGCGCGGTCCAAAAGTAGTGAAAACAGGCTACGTCTTTTACCCAATTTAGCTTTTCGTAGAGTTTATGTGCAGGATTGTGTATCCCTGTTTCCAACGCAAGACCTTTGGCATTGCTGGCAATACAGAATTCTTTGGCTTTGTTCAATAAGGCCTCACCAATTTGTTTTTTCCTGTACGGTGCTGTAACAAATAAATCGTTCAAGACAAAAGAACGTAGCATTGAGACTGATGAAAACATGGGGTATAGCTGGGTGAATCCGACAGGATCACCTTTAAAATAAGCAAGGAAAATGACTGATTCATTATTATTGAATCGATCTTTTAAAAAGACTTTTGCACCATGTAAATCACTGTCTTGTTTGTAGAACAGGCGATATTGATCAAATAATGGGACTATCTCTTCTAAGTTTTCTTTTGATGCTCGTACTACCCTTACCATGTAATTAGCAAAAAAAAGCTCCAGATGGAGCTTTTAGTTATTTTGATTTTTTGTATTTGTTTATCTCATCTTGCAGTTGCCTACTTATCTTTTGTTCCCTTTCCAAAGCCCTACGTCGATGGTCTTCGTACTCAACTTCAACTTCAGACAATGCTGTTTTAGCCTCTTGTGTCAAAGTATTACTTCTTCGGAATTTGTAAACGAAAAGAAGAAACAGCAACAACAAGCCACCTATGACAGTCCAAAGGATAATATTATAGGTAATTTTTGAGACCAGCATTCCTAATAACGACATGCTATCTTTTTCTTCAGTCACAGCAGATAAATTGTTGGTCGTTTCATCTAACTTTTTATTCAATGAGGCGATAGTCGCTTCATGACCTGAAATTGTGGCATTCAATTCAGCGGCTTTTTTATTGGAAGCATTAAGCGTATCCAAGACATTCTTCCGCAGTTTATCAAGTGAAATAATCCGAACTACCTCATAACGTTTACCATCGGCCCTATAATTGCCCGATTTCTTGTAGAGATAATCAAACTGGCTATTGATACTGCCTTTGTCTAACGATAATTCTTCAGTGGTTGCTGCTTGGTCTTGTGCACTGTGTAGGTTAAATGCAAATAGAGCCAATACAATCAGTAGTGTTTTTAAACCTTTCATTGTATAAGGGTTCTTAGTTTTGTTAATGATTTAGAGGGGACTAAAGTAATTCAATAATATCAATTTAGAAAAAAAAACGAAAATAAGCTACTATAACTTATCAACGAATATGATATGTTTTAATTGTACCATAAAATATGCAAGTTTCTAATAATAAGTGAATCTACGAACCTTGGCTATATACTTTGCCAATCGTATTACTTGATGTGAATAACCATATTCATTGTCATACTAAATATAGAGTATAATATTATTACCGTTATCTTAGACAATTGTTGCTTTACTATCATAGATTGCGGGGGCAGTTGTGCCAACAACATCTGAAGATACCATTTCCTTACTTAATGAATATTTGATCTGTTCCACGAGGCCACCTTCCAAAGCATACTTTTTTAGAATTGTATTTAGAGCATCAAAGGATGTTTTGTCTTTTATTTTAAATAGTGTTTATTGAAATATAAGACGTTCACGCTCACCTTTTTC
>CAZYQR010000406.1:0-2415 GCA_964649755.1 uncultured Maribacter sp.
GCATTGATAATGGCCTCTTCAACCGCTTGAACCGTGGCCTCAAAAAGTGGTGTCATTTTGTCGTTTGAAAAGGTTTTGATCTCGGTTGTTTCATCTCGATTAAATGCTTTCTCGTTGGCTGTGGAAAAGGCCAAATAAATGTCCCCGGAGCCGTTACTTCCACGTCCGCCAACCACACCCATGCCAATAGTAACCCTATGTGCAATACGCTTTAATTGATGGGGGAGAAGGGGAGCATCTGTGGCAACAATTACTATGATAGAACCATCACCTTCTTGCCGTCTAGATTTTGGAGGGGCATTGATTATATAATTCAAAGTGTCTTTTAGTTCTTTACCTACTGGAACACCAGCTATGGTTAGATTTTTTTTGGAACCGAAATTCGCTTGCACCAGGGCACCAACAGTATAGGTTGAATCTTTAATGGTCACCAGTCTTGACGAAGAACCAATCCCGCCTTTAAAACCTAAACACATCATTCCTGTACCCCCACCTACATTGCCTTCTGTTACTTTACCGCTTTTAGCATTCGCAATGGCTTCACGCACATGTTTTTCCTTAACATGAAAGCCGTAAATATCATTTAGACCGCCATCGTAGGTTTCTGCAACAACAGGATAGGTGTACCACCAATCTTCACCTCGGTACCAATTCGTGTCTACATACCATTTTAACACAGCATCTCGCACCACACCAACACTATTTGTATTGGTAATCATAATGGGTGTTTCTAAAAAACCGGATTCTGTTACCCAAGTAGTGCCGGTCATTTCGCCATTGCCGTTGAGACTGTACCAATTGGCATACACAGGACTGAATTTCTTTCCTCTTGGAAATATGGCTGTTACCCCAGTGCGCACGGGACCTTTGCCCACAATATTCTCACCACTGCCTGATATGATCGTGCTATGACCCACTTCAACACCTTGCACATCGGTAATGGCATTATATTGTCCGGGCGTACCATCAAATGGCACTCCTAAATCACGGGCTCGAGGTTTTTGGGCGTAGATGGCAGCATAAACCAACAAGGCAAGGGTAATGGTACATAATCTTTTCATATAATAGTTTTTACTTCTAGCTGCTAAAATGGATTGTTTTTTGTGAAAACCTTAAACTTTTGTAAATGATTCCACAGTTTCCTCTCCGACCTCCCAAGCAGTAGTCAATTTGAATTTTGTGGCATCTTTCTGTTTCAAATCAAGTTGTAATATAATATGGCTCCCCTTGGTCATTCCAGGGTATTCAAATTTGTTTTCTCCAACATAATCAAAGCTTTCTCCGAACACTTCGTTTTGTAACCATAAAAGTCCATCTCTTTCGAAAAGCTCACGCATCTCACCGGTTTCATCATTTTTATATGCTCCAATGATTTGGGAAAGGGAGTTGTAGGAAACTTTTAAACGTTCACTCATATTGCAATTAAAGGAAACTTTAAGCATATCATCTTGCTTGCTTACTTCAAGAATCCTCTTTTTGGCTTCTTCGGAGGCGGAAGATGCGTCCTTTTCAAGATAAGGATCCCCCGTAAAGTAAATTTGCGTTACCAAATTCTGATATCCTGGTGCGGATACCATCATGTGAAAATGTGCTGGTCTAATGAGCCCCCCTCCAGCGTCATAGGGTACGGGCATTTGGGTTTTAAAACTATACTTGCCATTCTCATCACAATGGGCGGTGCCACGATAACGAAATTCGTCCGAATCATTGTCGTATACTTCATCCGAAGAACAATGCCATAGCTCTATTTTTGCATTTTTATAAGGTGTTGTACAATCTTTGTGACGCACGACACCGGATAGTTCTACCAATTCTCCTGGTATTCCCTCAACTACCAAATTATCGCGCATAGGGCTATTGGGTCTATAAAAAGGGCCTAAAATATCGGTTGTGGTTTCGCAATCGCCTATGTACGATTCGCCGTTAAATTTTATAAAGCCTGTTGTCGAAATGGCAATGGCACTAAGTCCGGTCAATTTTGTAAATGTTCTTCTTTTCATGGTATGCTAATTTATTGCTTGTTTTTAGATGTAATGGATTATCAATTTTAAGGGTTTAAGTAATTGGCAAAGCGGCAAACCACTCTGCAAATGCCTGCCAGGGTGGTATTTCAATCTGAAAAAGGATAACTGAATGTACAAAAATATATAGCCCCAATGTTAGGGAAAACACCCATCTACCCACTTTTTGTTTGCGTTCGGCAATCACCAACCCGATCAATAGCAGATATACTATGGCAATTGTAGCCAAGTAACCTTCTGGGGCGAAACCAGCATCTGGGAAAAACACATAAAGAATCAATCGTACCAGGGCCGGTTCAATAAGTACAATTCCGGCGACAATCATTCCGCGGGCATGAATGGCCATGGTATGCCGATATTTTATAGCGACGCCATAACCAAAGGCAAAGACCAA
>CAZYQR010000407.1:0-2403 GCA_964649755.1 uncultured Maribacter sp.
GGAAGATTATGAGAATTCTACTGTTGGCAGTCGCTCTTTTGTTCGTTGGTTGTGGTGTTGCTTTGATTCGTACCAAAGCTGCTCTTACAAACGTAAAAGCTGAAAACGCCGATGAGGAAACAGGCATACAGATTGTGGCCAGAGCTATTGAATCTCCATTGAGGACCATCGTTGAAAACGCCGGAGGTGAAGGTTCCGTTGTGGCAGCCAAAGTTCAAGACGGTAAAGGTGATTTCGGTTTTGATGCCAAATCCGAGAAATATGTTGAAATGTTCAAGGCAGGAATCATTGATCCGACCAAAGTGACAAGAATCGCATTGGAAAATGCAGCTTCTGTTGCTGGAATGATTTTGACAACCGAATGTGCATTGACTGATATTAAGGAAGACGCACCTGCTATGCCTCCAATGGGCGGCGGCGGCGGAATGCCCGGAATGATGTAGTCATAAGCACTAACAAGTATAACTTAATTAAAGTAAAAGCCTCCCAAATAATTGCTGGGAGGCTTTTCTATTTTGTAGGGGAACTTTTATTCAAAAATCTCTGCATTATGGTAAAATGAACCTATAGAAAACGAATGTTCGAATGTGCATCTTTGACCATCTTTACACATTCTTAGTGTACTGATAAAAGACAACCTTACAGATGTACGGATAGCAATGACTTGATTCACATTAATTTAACATATTGTAATAATGAGAACACTATAACTTAAAACAAAAACGCCTTGACAATAATGTCAGGGCGTTTTTGTTTTTTAATGCTTTTCGCTATTAATGCTTATCACTGTCATCAGTATCATCATCCCGATATTTACAACAAGGATGTACTGAATTATACGCGTCATCGGTAGCCTTTAACTCTCTAGTATCATGGCCAACGGCAACCAAAGCGGTTTTTATCTTCATTGGATCTGTCTTTCGTTCATCAATGATCAATGAAAGTTCATGAGAAGGAATATCCCACAAAGCATATTTTACACCCTTAACACCCAATGCCGCTTTCTCAATTCGCGCTTTACACATCTCGCATTTGCCATCAACTTCAAAAGACATTTTTTTGTTCTTCTCTTGTGCAAATGATACCGTCGTTAGTATTAACATGGCTATTCCTAAAATTGTTCTTTTCATTATATCTTTAAATTAGTTGTTATAGTTTATATCTAAATCCACCATAAAACATTCTTCCCATAATCGGGGCATACACAATGCTAGTATCAAAATTTGCGCCAAAAGGATCATTCGCACTCAATATCGGATTGCTCTGTGTAAAATTAGTCAAATTTTCGCCGCCTAGATAAATTTCAAAATGCTCATTGAACACTTTGGTGACTTGGGAGTTCATAAGACTGTATGACCCCGAATAATCTCCCAATTGATATTGCGCAGGATTAGCTGAGGTATTTGGTAATCGCTGCTTGCCCAAGGTATGCAAGGTATAATCAAAACGCCATTGCGAACCATTATTCTTTGGAGTAGTTTCATATCCTATATTGGCGAAAAATCGATGTTTGGCCTGCAATGGTTTCTGTAAAAGCCCAGTTTGGTAATCAGTTTTTACATCGTAATATTTATAAGCAGTACGAACATCTACGTTTTTTAAAATTTCATAATTCACTTCGAATTGAAAGCTATTTGCCTCACTTTTTCCATCTAAATTATAAAATGCAACTTCTCTCGGATTTTCCCAGTCAACTACAATTTGGTTTTTAAAATCGGTCCTATAAAAATCCAGCGTTACATTTCCTGGCCGTTCATACAAATTGAAGCCTTGTAAAAAGCTCACCCCATAATTCCAGGCATCTTCAGGATCTAATCCATATATAGCACCGCCTTCTTCAACTAAGCGTATCTGCCGTGAAGAACCGAATAACTGCTGGTTCTCAGCAAAAATATTGGCAGCCCGCTTACCTCTTCCGAACGACCCTCTTAAACTTGCTTTTTCCCAAGGGGTATATCGCAAATGGAATCTTGGTGTAATAAAGGTTCCCAAACGATTGTGTGTATCTATCCTTAAACCAGCCGTTAAACTTAACCGCTCCAAATCATCATAACTATATTCAAAAAAAGCCCCGACCGAGTTATCAACTCTATCATAGTTTAGCGAATTAACCAATTCATCGTACCCATCATATGCAAAAGTCAGCCCTGTCTTAAACTTATTTTGGGTATCGCCCAAGATGGAATTGAAAATAAGGTTGGAATAAATACTCTCATGGGTTATCTCATAGCGATTAAAGCCAAAATATGAATCCTGCTTATGATTACTATATGAAGCCTGAAATCCTATACTTTGAAAAGAAAGTTCTGGAAAAACATAGCCTAATTTCAAGGAAGAGTCAAAACGTCTTGTATCAATTTCGCTGCCCCAGGAATTGGTTGTGAACTTATCAGATATAGGATT
>CAZYQR010000408.1:0-2398 GCA_964649755.1 uncultured Maribacter sp.
CCGCAAAAGACTATGCAACCTTCCTTCAGATGTATTTGAACCAAGGGGAATTAAACGGTAAACGAATCTTAAGTAGAACCAGCGTACAGAGCATAATGGGTAACCAAGTAGGTGATTTATTCAGTGATGGTGGTAAATTTTACGGTTTGGCCTTTGGGGTAATGACTTCAAAAGGTCAGGATTCTGGTGGTGAAGGTAGTTTAGGTACTTTTGAATGGGGAGGGTATTTCAACACCCAATATTTTGCAGACCCCGAAGAGCAGATAATTGGTATTCTTATGAAGCAGACCCAAGGGCCTGTGAATGATCAAACCGGGTGGAAATTCCGCCAGATGGTGGGTGCCGCGGTTGATGATTGATTGCAATCTGTATGACATATGTTTTTTAATTTATTAAACGTCTTCGCGAACGCAGTGAAGCGATCTCATTAGGAAGGTTCCAATCATGAGATCACTTCGTTGCATCCCTTCTCGTGAAGACAATAAAATCAAAAATAAAACAACCAGCCATCTGATAAATCCATCCATTCGGGATTTATAGAATTAATCAATTCTTCCTTCCGTTTTCTATTACCGGATTTTATCTGTTTCTCCCTGATAATTGCAAGATTTATAGCATTGAACTCCTCAAAATAAAGCAGTTTGTCACAATTATATTTGGATGTAAAACCTCTATAAAATTTTGTTTTATGCTGATAGACCCTTTTGATTAAATTACTAGTTACCCCAATGTAAATTACATTGTTATACTTGTTAGTCATGAAATAGATATAAGACTTTTTCATCTTATTAATAATTAGACGTCTTCACGAACGCAGTGAAGCGATCTCAATAGGAAGGTTCCAATCATGATATAACTTCGTCGCATCGCTCCTCGTGAAGACAACAAACTATTCTACTTCCCTAACATAAGAAGTTCATTACATTTTATTTCTGTGATGTATCTTTTTTCACCTTCCTTGTTCTCATAAGAACGGTGCATAAGCTTCCCTTCTACAGCAACTTCATTGCCTTTGGTCAAATAGTTCTCTACAATCTCTGCGGTCTTACCCCAGGCAACTACATTATGCCATTGGGTATCCGTTACTTTTTCACCTTTGGCATTTTTGTAAGTTTCGTTTGTGGCGATTGAAAATTTGGCGAGTTTGGTACCACCATCCAAGTTTACGATTTCTGGGTCATTGCCCAAGTTTCCAATCAACTGTACTTTGTTTCTAAGTGCGTTCATAATTCTGATTTTTTATATCCTGAATTTATTTCAGGAACGGTTAAACAGTTAATACTATCGAACCTCCTTGATTCGACAATGCAAACATAGAACGCCATCAATATATTATTCGGTAACGAAATACTTACTTTCGTTTGTAAACATTTGTTGTCGTTTGTAATTATTTTTATCATTGATTATCAACTTATTACAAAATATAATTTATAGCAACTAATCATTATCTTTATATAATCTAATCGATATATAGAAGCCCAATGAACTATAAACCATTGTTGGCAACTATTAAAAATTAAGAAATGATGAAAATTGACTGGTTAAAAACCTTAATATTCTGTGCTTCCATTGTCATTGCAGGATTTTTTGTCGGGAACATGCATAAAACTGGTAAAAAGTATGACCGATTTGTTCAGGTAAAAGGTCTTTCAGAACGTGAAGTAAATGCTGATTTAGCTGTTTGGCCAATAAACATTAAACTCACTGCAAATGACCTCAACACTCTAAAAATCAATATAGAAAAGCAAAATGATGAAGTATACGATTTTTTTATTGCTCAAGGATTTGAAAAGAATGAACTGACAAAAGGGAGTACGAATATTAGTGATGTCCGTGCTGATATATATAACTCTAATTCTCGGAACAACGAATTCAGATATTTGGCAAAATCAGAGTTTACAGTTAGGACGAATGATATAAACAAGCTTCAAAAAGCGCTTTCTGAATCTCTCGAACTTATGTCAAAAGGGATTTTACTCGGATCTAAGAATACCTGGAGGCCTATTGAATATATTTTTACAGGATTGAATGATCTTAAACCTTCAATGATTGAGGAAGCGACTAAAAATGCCAGAGAGGTTGCAGATAAATTTGCACGTGATTCTGATTCAGGGGTCGGGGAAATCAGGATAGCAAGACAAGGCCTTTTTACTATTAATGACAGAGATGAAAATACCCCTCAAATTAAGATGGTCCGGGTGGTTTCTACAATAGACTTTCAATTAGAAGACTAATACAGTTGCCAACAAAGTTTATATCGCATTTAAATGCGCCATACACTAACCGTCAGACTGCGCAAAAACCTATTTTGAACAGGTGCGTATTCGGAGAGGTATCTGAGAAAAAAATCAAATACGGGATTCTCAGCGCTTGAAATTTAGTTAATGCGCAGACTCCC
>CAZYQR010000409.1:0-2397 GCA_964649755.1 uncultured Maribacter sp.
CAATAATTATATAATCATAATGTGTTTTGGTTATTTCCAATTCTGAATTATGCCAAGTGTTCAACCTCAAAAATAGTTATTTCAAATGAGCTGGCTCTTATTTATCAAAGCGATAGCGTATACCAAAAAAACTACGTATTCCTTGGTTTGGCCCATAAACATAGGAGGGATCAAAGGTTAAAGCGTATGGGTTATCGGCCGTTGTAACGACATCACCATTGGTGTTGAAAGTTACATTCTTGTCAAAAGGGTCATTTGCTCTTGCAATGATGAACGGGTTTCCACGATTGGGTGTCCAATCCAGTAGATTTTTTATTCCTCCATAAACTTCAAAATGTTCAAGCCCTTTGTATGTGAATTGGATATTCTGAATACTCCAAGAAGTAGAATACTCTTGTCGTGGGTCTGATGAACCCAATAAGGGCAAACGCATGGGTCCGTAGAGATTTCCAGTATAATCAATACTTAAGTTCCATGGCTTAAGGGTGTATGAAACATTCCAAGTGCCTGTAAAGCTTTCCGTTAAGACTTGGTCTTGTTTCACACCATCTTCTGTAGAACTAACATCCTGTAAAGTTACACCGAGCAATAATTTCAATCCACTTGGAAAGGCAACATCCATATTGGCACTGACCCCTTGCGAGATTGATTTACCATCTAAATTGTCATAAATAATCTGGTTGGGATTTGTATCATAATCGGGCAATATTATATTGTTGAAATGGGTGTAAAAGACGGAAGCATCAAGGCTCATAAATGTGCCGTTGCCGCCATAGATTTTTTTCAAGAAGTTGAGGTTTAAATTAAAAGAACGCTCTGGTTTTAATTCTTCAGTTACAATTACATCACGAGCTCCTGTCAATGATGCATGCTCTTCAGTAAACAGGTTAACAACCCTAAAACCAGTCCCTGCGTTCAGTCGTAGAATATCATTGTCAGAAATCTTCCATCTATATGCACTTCTTGGGGTATAAATTGAACCGTGTCTTTTGTCGTAATCGTATCGAAGACCAAGCAGTAGGGAATGTTCTCTGGCCAACTTTATTTCGTCCTGAACGAATATGCTGGGAATTATAACTTCATCAGCTTTAATTGTAGCTGTTGTGTTATCGTTATAATAATTGTATCGAAGAGCACTGCCAAGCAGAATATCATGTGATTTGAATGTCTTGTCCCAAGTAAATTGACCAAAACCTATGCGTTGATCGGCTAGGTAAGGAATATCACCATACACTGAATTTTGACTATGGTCATTGTATGAAAATGAAAACAGTACTTTTTCATTTATCGGAAGTTGATATTTACCCAAAATTTCCCATCTACGGGTATAGATGCTTTCTCCATAGATTTCATCTCCTCCTCTAAATTCGGGGGTCCACTGCATTTCGCCCCCCCATCTGTCTTCATGAAAATAGCGTCCTGCTATGGAAAAAATCCGATTTTCATCTCGTTTAAAGTTCCATTTCTGAAAAATGGAAATCCGATTTTGCAGTGTCAAATCTGTAAAATTATCCCCGTTATTATCAATTGGGGTATCATAGTTGAAATAATTAACCCCTAAAAGTACATCGGTCTTTTTACCCATGTTTATTTTGGCGCCAACATCCAAATTGTATTCTCCCCAATCAGATAAAAATCCATCAGCAAAGAAATCTGGTGCTTCAGCTGTACTCTTGGTAATGATATTAATAAGCCCGCCAACGGCTTCACTGCCGTATAAGCTTGAAGCTGGTCCTTTAACGATTTCGATTTGCGCTATCAATGAATTAGGAATCCCTGATAGTCCATATACCGTTCCCAGGCCGCTTACAATGGGCATTCCATCTATCAAAACCAATGTGTATGGTCCTTCAAGGCCATTAATATGTATGTCTCCAGTATTGCACACATTACAATTTATTTGCGGCCTTACCCCGTTGACATTTTGTAAGGCCTCAAAAATGCTAGCGGTAGGGTTCTTCTTTAAAAAAGCGGGACTATAAACCTCAACAGGAACAGGACTTTCCGAGCGACTTACAGCTTTAAGTGTACCAGTTACTACAGTCTCCTCTAACTGCTCGCTGGATATTTCAAGAAATATGGATAGGTGAATGGTCTCATTATCCATAATGATGATTTTTTTTGAATAGGAAAAGTAACCAATTACGCTTACTTTCAATACATACTTACCAATAGGAATATTTTGAAGTTGATAATTGCCATTTTCATCAGAAGCAGTACCTATTGAGGTGCCCTCCAGATATATATTGGCAAAAGGTACTGGCGTTAAACCATCCATTACTTCCCCAACTATTTGAGCTTTTTGTGAATATGAAAAGTTAAGTCCTAGATAACACACACATATTAACTGAATCAATATTACAGTATAGGAATTTTTCATAAATCAAAAATATAATT
>CAZYQR010000410.1:0-2391 GCA_964649755.1 uncultured Maribacter sp.
CAAGGTTGTTTTTGAAATAGGGGAATTAGCCAAATAATTGGTAAGTTCCCAGATAAAAATGGCCCGTTCGTCTAGGGGTTAGTAGGCCAGGTTTTCATCCTGGTAACAGGGGTTCGATTCCCCTACGGGCTACCAAGAAAAAATAGGATTAAGTATCCTAAAAAACATAACAAAAGAGAAAATGGCAAATCACAAGTCAGCATTAAAGAGAATTAGAAGAAACGAAGCAGTTCGTTTGCGTAACAGATATCAGCATAAAACTACCCGTAATGCTATTAAGAAATTACGTGGTGAGGAAAAGAAAAAAGATGCTGAGAAATTGTTGCCTGAGGTTGTTAGTATGATCGATAGATTGGCCAAGCGTAATATTATACACGCCAACAAAGCCGCAAACTTAAAGAGTAAATTAACAAAGCACATCGCTGCATTGTAATTCTACTATAGCATATATAAAAAAAGCCCTGACGGTACCGTCAGGGCTTTTTTGTTTTATATGTCTTCGGTTGGTCTTATTCGCCTCATAAGTATAAAGCCTAGAATAAAACAAGAATACATAAGTGCTATGAGTACATGGTGTATTATTCTAATATGTAGTTTATGGTATAAATCATAATCAAAACCAATGAGCAAAATAAAGGGATAAAATGTATAGAATAATAAAAGCCCCAAACTGATCCAGAACAACAGGTTATGACGATTGGGAAAATTAGTAATTGTTTTCTTGTCAAGAAAATATAAAAGTATTGAAAAGATGAGCACTAAGGAGCCTATTGTTAATGCAATCATTTGTGGGTAAAGTAGAAAATCTTGAAAAAATGGATTGACTACACTACAAGCGATAAACAGAAATACTCCATATTTAATCCAATTTTTAAATTTTATATTGGATACTGCATTTCTATAAACGTAAAAGAAATACAAAAAGAAAATAATATCAAAAATATTGAAAACGAGATTATTATAATATGAATACCCTTCTAAATAAACTATCTGTATATCGTCATATTCGCTGATTATATAGCCTATGAGTTCTGAAAATAAGGTATATCCAATTAGTATCGGGAAATATTTTAGTAAAGAATCATAGTACCTCCTATATCTTAAGATAGATAACAACAAGGCAATCGCATAAAATGCAAGAATATAGTTGTTCTTTATAAATTCGAAGATACTTAGGGCCATTTAACTTATTGCAAAACAATGATTCAATTTTCGTGATATGGCGGTGGTACGCCATTTCCCCTATTCATGGTTAGACTTGTTCCTGCATAGAATGATGCATTTAAAGTTGTATTTGCGTTGGTTTTATTGAGACTTGGCATAAACGAGGCATACGATTTTTGGTCTCCATTACCAATGTCTCCCATTCCTTGCTCATTGACAGATCCAAAACTATCCGAAAGTAATACCGCTTCCTGTTTTGCTTCGGTACCTCCAATATAGAATAGATACTCTCTTTCTCCTTCTTTTAAGGTTGGTGATAGCATAACGGAATTTTGTCTTGGATGTACTATTGAGTCTCCATTTTCAAAATTTGGTCCTTTTGGATAATTTGAAAAATAAAAACGTAAACCTGAAATTTCAACATTGGCCTTTTTTGCTTCTTGCTCTACAAAGGCCAAATACTGTTTTATGGTTTTATAATCATAGGATACATAACGGGCAACATCAAACTTTTCTTTTCCACCGTTAATAGAGTCTTCATATTTTTGGATTAAGGGTAGTCTTCTATCGGAGTAGTTTTCATACATCTCCTTGGCTTGGTCAATTTGAACTATTTGGGTTGGGGCCAATACTTCGGGAACTTCTTCTTTTTCTTTTTCCATTTTTTCAGCGCAACTGTTAAAGCTGAATATTAGCGTGGAAAGCACTAGTAAACTTAATAAGGTTTTTTTTTCTCGAATCATAACAAAGGTTTTAGGTTAAAGTACCAGATTGATTATAAACTGGTATAAAATGTTCATGCAAAAAACCTGGGGGAGAGCATTCTTTGCCTTATAAAGATATTAAAATAACCTTATTATGTTAAAATTTGTGAAAATTTAAACCTGCCTTATAAGGTAATTTCACAAAAAAACCCCAATAGTTATATATACCATTGGGATTTTAGATTATTTTGCTTTAATAACTACTGATTCATCGTCATCAAGAATTCTTCGTTGTTCTTCGTTTGTTTTATGCGCTGCTCAATAAATTCCATCGCTTCAATAGGATTCATATCAGCAAGGTATTTACGTAAAATCCACATACGTTGAATGGTGCTTTCGTCCAATAGAAGATCATCTCGTCGTGTGCTTGAAGAAGTAAGGTCAATAGCCGGGAATATTCTTCGATTACTGATCTTACGATCCAATTGAAGTTCCATATTACCTGTACCCTTGAATTCCTCAA
>CAZYQR010000411.1:0-2366 GCA_964649755.1 uncultured Maribacter sp.
ATTGCTTAAAAGAGCCCTCATGCTCTTCATCAACGATAATCAATCCTAAATTGGAATATGGCAGAAACATTGCCGAACGTGCCCCAATTACAATTTGTGCTTTAGGCTTTCTGGCCAAAACATTATTCCAAACCTCTACCCTTTCATGCACACTATATTTGGAGTGATAAACAGATACCTTTTCCCCAAAATAGTCCTGTAATCGTGAAATCAACTGAGTGGTCAAGGCTATTTCCGGCAATAAATACAAGGCTTGTCTTCCATTGTTTATACACTCCTCAATCAACTTTACGTAAACCTCGGTTTTGCCTGAGGATGTGACACCATGCAATAATGTAACTTTCTTATTTTCAAAATTTTGAAGTATGTCGTCTAAAGCTTTTTGCTGATGTTTATTTAGTGCTTTTAAATCAAAATTTTCAGTAGCACCTTCGTAATTTACCCTATCGATTTGAATATGATATTCTTCCAATATTCCTTTATCTATCAATGCTTTGATCACAGCTTTTGAACTGCCACTGACACTTTCTAAAGCTGTTACTTTTATCGGTTTTTTGTCTGTAGCCTGTAACTGAAATAATGAGAGTACAACTTGGCTCTGTTTAGGAGCTCTTGTCAGCGATTCAAGCAATTCCTCCAATTTCTCTTCGGATTTGTATGCAACCCCAAGCTTTACGTATCTAACTAATTTGGGCTTATATTGCTCGTAAATTTCATCTTTTAAGAGGATGACATTTTTCGCCAATAATCGATTTAATATGGGGAGTACATTTTTCCTGTCAACAATGGCGCTTACTTCATGTACTTTGAGCATTGATTGATGCTGTAATGCCTCAAAAACCAAAAACTCATCATCTTTCAAATCTTTTTCGGCCACCTCTCCCCTCTCATTCCTTAAAATCAAGGTCTCACTTTCCAATAAGAAAGCACTGGGTAAGGCACTTCTGAACACTTCGCCAATAGTACACATATAATAATCCGCTATCCACCGCCAATGTTGTAGTTGCAAATGATTTACAATGGGGTGTTCATCCAGTATTTTATGGATTTCTTTAGCTTCGTACACATCGGGAGGTGTCGAATGGATTTCGTAAACTAAAGCAGTATAAATTTTGGATTTACCGAAAGGAACTGCAACCCGCATTCCTATTTCTAAATATTCAAATTCAGTTATGGTAATACTGTATGTAAAAAGTTTTTCGAGGGGTATTGGTAATATTACATTAATGAAGTGTTGCATACAATCATTGCCTTCTAACCTTCAACACGCAACCAAGTTTGCGTTCTATAAATAAATGCTAAATAACCGCGAACCTTTAGTTCATCAGAATTTTCAGGATTCAACCAGATTTTACATCGAAAAGTCATAGCTTGTTCAGGATCGAACAAGGTTTTACCTTTCCATTTGCCATCATCATGCTCTTTTGCTGCGTCAATAATAGTCATTCCCACTATAGGCTTATCTTTTAGTTCGTCATCACATTTTATACATAATGCTTTTTCCCTTCCCTTTTCTAAAATCTGAACTACATGGCCATACATTAATCCATCTTTCTTATAGATGTCTATAATCGCTTTAGGCTTACCTGTTCGGTCATCAATGGTTTTCCATTTGCCAAATATACTTTGTGAATGTACTGTAAATGAAAACATTACAAGTATTCCCATTAATAATAATCTACTCCTTTTTGTCATCCTTATTGATGTTTTTCCGTAACGAATTAAGCGAAGCGTTCAGTTCGAACCCTAGCAGCAATATATTGGAATTTAACCAAATGAACACCATCAAAATCAATAATCCTCCTAAAGCACCGTATAATTCGTTATATCGAGCAAACTTCTCAACATAAACACCAAATAGATAAGAAGTCAATAAAAAGAGGATTGTGGTCATTAATGCCCCTACCGAAAAGAATTTCGCCTGCTTGCCTTCAGCGGTCCCAAAATAATATAAAATAGCGGTGGTAAAGTATGAGAGAATAACAAAAAAGAGGATTTTACCCACCTGCGCTCCAACAATATCATTTTCGGAAAGATCATAACCTCTGCTCTTAGCTGCCCATTCACTTAAATAACCCACTATATAGAATTCAAAATACATATAAGCGGCAGCACCAATAATTATCAATATTGACAGTATCAACCCAACCATTAAAGCATATGCGTATTGTCGTAAAAAATTACGGGTAAGATCAATATGATACGAATTCTCAAAACCACCGAAAATGGCATTTACCCCATTGGCCATCAGAAATATCGAAATAAAAAAAGCAGAAGACAAAATCCCTCCACTTTTTTGATCTTTTATCTGTTGATAAATTAATTCGAAATACTCACCAATCGCAGTTGGAAGGAACGATTCTAAA
>CAZYQR010000412.1:0-2361 GCA_964649755.1 uncultured Maribacter sp.
TAGGACCTTCTTTGGGTCAAGAAGCTATTGATAGTGGTTTTATGTCGTTCTTGATTGCAATGGCCATTGTATTAATATGGATGGTATTCTATTATGGGAAAGCAGGAATCTTCGCAGATATTGCTTTAATGTTGAACATAATGTTGATTTTTGGAGTGCTGACTAGTTTGAGTGCAGTATTAACATTGCCTGGTATAGCGGGTATTGTTTTAACTATTGGTATGTCAGTTGATGCGAACGTCCTTATTTTTGAACGTATCAAAGAAGAATTGGCAAAAGGTAAAGGAAAATCGCAAGCCGTTTCGGATGGTTTTGGTAATGCACTTTCATCGATTTTGGATGCGAATATCACCACGGGTTTAACAGCCTTGATATTGTTCTTATTCGGTTCAGGTCCTATTAAAGGATTTGCCACAACCTTATTAATTGGTATTCTTACTTCATTATTTACCGCAATATTTATTACAAGACTATTGGTTGATTGGTATTTGAGTGGTAAGGGAAGAACTTTGGATTTCTCAACTGCCCTTACGAAGAACCTTTTCAAGAACATGAACATCAATTTCTTGAGCAAACGAAAAATAGCTTATGTCATTTCATTTATTCTGGTTGGTATTGGGTTATTCTCCTTATTCTTTGGACCAGGATTACAACAAGGTGTTGATTTTGTTGGAGGACGTTCATATCAAGTTCGTTTTGAAAAAGAGGTAAGTCCTTCTGAAATCGCATCGGAATTGAATACCGTTTTTGGTAGTGGAACTAACGTTAAAACCTATGGTGAAGCGAATCAAATTAAAATTACCACAGCATACAAAGTAGATGTAGAAGGTGTAGAAGTTGATAATGAGATTCAGGATAAACTATTTACTTCGCTTCAAAAATATTTACCAGACGGCACTACACAGGCAGATTTTATGGTTGGTAGTGATGACAAAGCTATAGGAATAATGCAGTCGGTTAAAGTAGGTCCTACGATTGCCGATGATATCAAGAAGAATGCATTCTTGGCCATTCTTGGTTCTTTAGCCGTGGTCTTTTTATATATTCTATTGCGTTTTAGAAAATGGCAATTTTCATTGGGTGCGGTTGTGGCTGTGTTCCATGATGTCCTCATTGTTTTGGGTATTTTCTCTATTATGGGTAAAATAATGCCTTTTAATATGGAAATTGACCAAGCATTTATAGCAGCTATTTTGACCGTAATTGGGTACTCCTTAAATGATACCGTGGTGGTATTTGACCGTATACGTGAAATTATTGGCGAACGGGGCTGGAAAGGTGGTGACAATATTAACTCTGCTGTGAATAGTACTTTGGGTCGAACATTGAATACTTCTTTGACAACATTAGTAGTGTTATTGTCCATATTTATTTTTGGAGGCGAATCGCTTCGAGGATTTATGTTTGCAATGATAGTAGGTGTAGTTGTAGGTACTTATTCGTCAGTTTTCATTGCAACACCTGTAATGTTCGATACGATGAAAAAGAGGATATTGGATGGTAAAGAAGCCTGAGTAAAAATAAACTAACTCAATAAAAAAAAGGCCGCTCTAGAGCGGCCTTTTTTTTATAATGCATTAAATACTTAACAGCCATTTTTTGGCATAACTTTCATTTTTAAATATTTTACATTCATAACCCAGATTTTGCATAATGGTTTCAAAAATAGATAAATTGGTAAATGCGATTTTATCTGGGGCCACTCCAGCAATAATAAAGTCTTGTTGCCAACCAATAATATCCAATGATTCTGTTATTCTGAAAGCGGAAACAGTGGGTAATCTGCCTTTAACTTTGGAGACTACCATAATCCGATTTAGCTTTACCTTTCTTGCAATGTCAGCTACTTGTTTCCATGATGCAATACCTTCTTCCACTTCTTGGCCAGGTGTTCGCTTTCCGTTGAATTCAACCCGCAAATAATTATCAAAAGCTTTGTGTTTTAGCTTTAGCGACATATTAAATAAATTTTGTGGGAGAACTTTAGCAAAAGTAAGATAGAAATGAATATTATAAAAAAAATTGGAAATAAACACAATAAATAATACAATTGCGTACTATGATTATTTAGGTTCGCTGTATATCACCAATTGAACCGTCCTTACCATCTTTTAGCATGAACCGGTACTGTGGAAACAAACCGGCTTCCTCCCTATGCGAAACAAAGATTATGGTCGTATTACTTTCTTTGGCAATTTTATTTACCAATGCAACCAATAATGCCGCTGATTCATCGTCAAGGCCAGCTGTAGGCTCATCCAAAATCAATAATAAAGGATGCTTTATCATTGCCCTGATAGTCATGACCAAACGCTTTTTTGGCATTGCGGCTGGTTGTACCACGCAGTGACCCGGGCGCTC
>CAZYQR010000413.1:0-2345 GCA_964649755.1 uncultured Maribacter sp.
CCATCAAATTTCACAATAGAACCATCATGTTTTTGGTTTAAATATGGATTATTGAAGGTTTTGAAGATAATTTTATCCAACAAGTCCCTGGTCATTATTCCACCACTACCATGACCCAAATTTATGGTGTCGAACCCTAATTTGCTTGTATCCATATGTCAAGAGGAAATTAAATTATCAGAAAAATTAAAATATGCGGCACAGGCCCCTTCGGAAGAAACCATTGGTGCCCCAAGAGGGTTGGATGGTGTACAGATTTTGCCAAATTGGTTGCACTGATTTGGCTTTTTAAGGCCCCTTAATATTTGACCAGCAATACAATTAGAATTTTCGGGTACTTTTATATTGCTGATTTTAAATTTTGATTCGGCATCATACTTTCGATACGCCTCACGAATAACGTAGCCACTATTTGGGATTTCACCTATTCCCCGCCATTCCCTGTCACCAACTTCAAACACTTTTCGAATGACATTTATAGCGGCCTTATTGCCATGTTCTTTTACTACCCTGGCATATTGATTTTCAAGTTCAAAGGTTCCTTCCTCCAACTGTTTTACCGCCATATATATGCCCTGTACCAAATCCAATGGCTCAAAACCTGTTATTACAATGGGAATTTTATATTTTTTTACCAAAGGATAATACTCTCGTACACCCATAATGGCACATACGTGGCCTGCACCCAAAAAGGCATCAATATTACAGAGTTCATCGTCAAGAATTGCTTCCATCGCAGGGGGCACTAAGACATGGGACGCCAAAATAGAATAATTATCAAGACCTTCCTTTTCTGCATGCAAAACCGACAAAGCATTGGCAGGGGCAGTGGTTTCAAATCCCACAGCAAAAAAAACAACTTCCTTGTCGGGGTTTTCCTTGGCAATTGAAACCGCTTCAATAGGGGAGTACAAAATCCGTAAATCCCCTCCTTTCGCTTTTGCTTCCAATAAACTTTTTTTACTCCCTGGAACGCGTATCATATCACCAAAGGAGCAAACGATTACATCGTTTTCCAATAACTCAATGGCCTTATCAATTAAATTTAGCGGTGTTACACAAACGGGGCAACCTGGGCCATGGATCATTCTTACTGTCTCCGGTAGCAGCTCTAAAATACCATTCTTGACAAGGCTATGCGTTTGTCCTCCACAAATTTCCATAACGTTCCAATTTCGGGTAGCTATTTTATGGATTTCATCGAGGTATTTTTTTGTGGCCTCATAATTTCTGTATTCGCTCAGATACTTCATTTTCAATTATTTACGTATAAATAATACATGATTTGCCCAAAAGAAATGTTTTCATCATTAGGGGATAACTTCTTATGAAAATACAATTTTATTTCTTTAGGTGCCAGCTCTAGCAGCATATCTACCAAGGTGGTGTTTTGAAAGACACCTCCACTGAGCGCTATATGCTTACAATTCTTGCTTTTGGCCATTTCCAAAATTGAGAAAGCTAGGGTAAACAAAAAGTTTACGATTATTTGCGTTCTTGATTCCCCTAATTTAATATCAGTGTATATTTTGCTTATTATTTCCTTTGGGGATATTCCGTTTTCAATGTCATTCAAATAACTTTTGCATGACTTTAACTCATAGTCTTCGACCAAGTTTTCCAATAAAATTGCCGCTTCACCTTCATAAGTGTTCTTGTCGCAGACACCCAATAAGGAGGCAACAGCATCAAAGAGCCTCCCCACTGATGAAGTTTTTAGTTTATTTTTCTTTTTCAATGATTGATAAATGGCCAATTCTTCTTTGGAAAACTTTTCAGCAACGGCAGATGGCAGGGAATCGTCAGCTAAAGACAATAATGAAAGACGGGGTTCCCTTGCCATTTTGTCGCCGGCCAACCACTCAAAATATTCAAAGTGCGAAATTCGTTCGATCCTTTTAGATTGAAAAGTAAAGAATTCACCGCCCCAAATTTGACCGTCCTCCCCATATCCGGTACCATCCCAAATAACACCTAAAATAGATTCCTTGCAATCAAAAAGATGATGTTCTCCCAAGACCGAAGCAAAATGGGCCTTGTGGTGCTGAATTTGATGTAATCCTACATTGAATCGATTGGATAACTCTACCCCGTATTGCGTACTTTGGTAAGCAGGATGTTTATCGGTTAAAATCACATCGGGCTTTTGCTCAAATAGGCTAATGAATTTGGAGACGGTTTTGGTAAAACGGTCGTACACTTCATAATGGTCCATGTTCCCCAAATATTGGCTTATATATAAAAAATCGTTGGGTGAAAAGGCAATAGTACTTTTTAAATGCCCTCCCATGGCCATGATTTTTTTTCGGTTTTGGATGCTATTTTAAAAAAATTAGGGGCATGGC
>CAZYQR010000414.1:0-2342 GCA_964649755.1 uncultured Maribacter sp.
AAATCTTTACATTTGCCATTCATTTAAAGCTAAGTACCATGATGACCATTGACGATTTTAATTTTGAGAATAAAAAAGTATTGATTCGAGTTGATTTTAATGTGCCGTTGGATGACGAATTCAATGTAACCGATACGAATAGAATCGAGGCTGCTAAACCCACGATAATCAAAGTTTTGGAAGACGGAGGTAGTGCGGTGATTATGAGTCACTTGGGCAGACCAAAAGGGGAGAGAAATACAGACATGTCCCTTAAACATATTTGTGGCAAAGTTTCAGAGATTATAGGAGTACAAGTTAAGTTTGTTGACGATTGTGTAGGTGAAGAAGCCGAAAAGGCGGTTGCTGAGTTACAGCAAGGAGAGGTCTTATTATTGGAAAACCTTCGTTTTCACAGCGAAGAAACATCTGGGGATGTCGCCTTTGCTGAACAGCTCTCTAAATTGGGGGATGTGTATATAAATGATGCATTTGGCACCGCACATAGAGCGCATGCATCAACGACCATTGTTGCCCAGTTCTTTCCTGGCCAAAAATGCTTTGGCTATTTATTGGCCAAAGAGATAAAATCTATTGAAAAAGTAATGCGTACAGGCGAGAAACCAGTTTTGGCAATTTTAGGTGGCGCAAAGGTGTCCTCAAAAATCACCATTATTGAAAATATATTGGACAAGGTGGATCATCTTATCATTGGGGGTGGAATGACCTATACTTTTGTCAAAGCCCAAGGAGGTCAGGTTGGCGATTCTATTTGTGAGGATGATAAAATGGATCTTGCGTTGAGCATACTTGCCCAAGCAAAAGAAAAAGGTGTTCAGGTTCATATTCCTGTAGATGTTTTGGCTGCTAATGATTTTAGTAACGATGCACAGACACAAATTGTTGATGTGGATAAAATACCAGCTGGCTGGCAAGGTTTGGATGCTGGCCCAAAAACTATTGAAATCTTCAAGGATGTCATTTTGAAAAGTAAAACCATTCTATGGAATGGTCCGGTTGGTGTTTTTGAAATGGAAAAGTTTGCCAAGGGCACGATCAGTGTTGGTAATTTTATTGATGAAGCTACTCAAAACGGCGCTTTTTCTTTAGTTGGCGGAGGTGATTCTGTAGCCGCGGTCAAGCAATTCGGATTCCAGGAAAAAGTAAGTTATGTTTCTACCGGGGGCGGGGCCATGCTAGAGAGCTTAGAGGGAAAAACATTGCCAGGAATAGCTGCAATATTAGAGGAGTAAGGGCGTTATCGATTAACGGGACTTTCATTCCAAAACAATACTTTAAGTATTTATATTTTATTCTTTGAAAAAAAAATACGATTTTCGCTAGTTCCCGGTAACTAAAGAACGTCTTATGGTTTCATTTAAATACGCTTACTTAAGTATACTACTGGTCCTATTTTTTGCAATTCCTATTGCTGCCCAAGAGGTTAATGATGCTTCGACTGATGGCGTCAAGGTAATCGAAGCCAAGGATATTCCAGTAGACACGCTAGCCATGGATATGCAGGGGGTAAAGCAAATGGAACTCTTGGAATCTGCAAATCCCATTAATGATAATACTTTGCCTTTCATAGCAGTAGGGGATAAAAAAAACTTTGATTTAAAGGACATAGAAATTGCCGCGAAATACGATAGTCTTTGGATGAAGGAATTGTATGAGAGTGCGGCCCTTTATGATGATATGTATAATGAGGTAGTTCATTTAGACCACAATCTTGTTACCGAAAGTACGCTGAACACCGACACCCTTAAATTGCGATTGGAAAGGTTAAATCAAAAGACCCCTTTCAATGTTGTATACAACCCTTCTTTAGAGAATGTGATTAAGTCTTTCTTGGTTCGTAAGCGAGGACTAATTGAAAGGATGTTGACTGTAAGTCAATTCTATTTCCCGCTTTTTGAAGAGCAATTGGACAATCATGATATTCCTTTGGAAATGAAGTATTTGGCCATTGTTGAATCTGCATTGAATCCAAAGGCAAGATCAAGGGTTGGTGCCACGGGCCTATGGCAATTCATGTATAGCACTGGTAAAATGTACAACTTAGATGTGAGTAGTTATGTTGATGAGCGCAGCGACCCCATAAAATCTACAGAAGCTGCCTGTTTATACCTTGCTAAGCTCTATGATATTTTTGACGATTGGGATTTGGCATTGGCAGCATATAATTCTGGTCCAGGAAATGTGAACAAAGCTATTCGACGATCAGGAGGATATAAAAATTATTGGAACATTCGTAGAAATCTTCCTCGTGAAACAGCGGGTTACGTACCAGCTTTTTTGGCTACGATGTATTTGTTCGAGTATGCCGAGGAACACGGAATCAAAGCACAGAAAGTTGACCG
>CAZYQR010000415.1:0-2338 GCA_964649755.1 uncultured Maribacter sp.
TATTTTGTAAGACATGCAGAAAAAGATAGGTATAACCCTGAAAATGTTGACCCAGAGTTGACTCAGGAAGGATTGGGAAGAGCCATGCACTGGGCAGAAATCATGAATGATGTTGCGATTGATGCCATTTATACTACAGATTATGAAAGAACCCAAATGACCGCAGCTCCTATTGCAGTAAAGAAAAACCTTACTGTTCAAATTTATGACCTCGGCACTATTGATATAGAGCAGTTTAAGGCAGAAAATCTAAATAAAAAAGTGTTTGTTGTTGGCCATAGTAATAGTACACCTGATTTTGTGAATAAAATGATTGGTCAGGAAAAATATGGGCAAATTGATGACCATCAGAATGGAAGTTTATTCATTGTAGAAATTGTCAATGGAATAACTACTGATATGCGATTGAGTTTTAATTGTAATTGCCCGGATTAACAGTAACATTTTCCAATTCAATTTTGGATAAGATCTCCAATTCACCTTTCTGGAACAAGCTATCTATCCCATAAATGGATTCATTGTCTTTAATGGGTTTAAAATTGATGTAATCTACAAATCGTATACCATTTACGGTTCTTTCATTGAAAGCCTCTCGAAAACGCAGTCCGCCATCATTGACATGAAATTCATAAGCCAAATAGTCCGGCTTATATGATTTAGTATTAAACCAATAGATATAGACATCATCAAAATCATCGCCTCCATTTTCTTGGCTAAAAGTCACTTTGATTTTGTAATACTTTTTATCTTTAATAACAATTTCACCTAAATATTCCTTGTTTACCGCTGGATCATTTAGACCATAAGGCAAATAGGCAAAATAATGGACGGAATTGACGGAGTTGGCATAAGAATTTATCAATGAATCTGGTAATTGAGCTGTTTCCCCATTAATATATCGTTCAAAACCAGTGGGTGACTTTATATCTACCAAATCCAGAGTATCGTTCTTCCTAATTCGTTTTAATATTTTCTTACCATCTATCCGCTCCAGAATATATTTTCTATCCCTGAAATCAAAAGATATGTCACTGGTATTATAAAGATCTCCCCCACTAATTTCAATGCTCTTATCTACAATCTGCTGCGCACTTATTTTAGTTGTTTCATTTTGTTTACAGGAAATCATTCCAACCAAAATTACGATCATCAAAGTCTTATTCATGTTTTTCATTTGTAAAGAGTTCGCAAATGTGCTTCGAACTTTACAAAAATCAACTAATAAATCCAATTTAATGAAATTGCATATAGAATTATTGTTACTACTTTTGTGCTGCTATGCAGAACAACATTAACATTAAGAACAAAAAGGCTCGGTTTGAATATGAGATTTTGGATAAATATACTGCTGGTATTGTATTATCAGGAACCGAAATAAAATCTGTTCGACTAAGTAAAGCTTCCATTAGTGAAAGTTTCTGCGAATTTAATGAGCGTGGCGAACTTTTTATTATCAACATGCAGATTGATGAGTATTCGCATGCTTCGCATTATAATCATAAGCCGAAAGCAGAACGCAAGCTATTATTAAACAAACGGGAATTGAATAAACTTCAAAAGGAGGTGGCTTCAGGCGGACTTACAATAATACCCCTGAATTTATTTCTTAATGAGAGGGGTTTGGCTAAAATGAATATTGCTTTGGCCAAAGGGAAAAAGCTTTATGATAAAAGGGAAACCATGAAAGACCGTGATAATAAAAGGGACTTGGACCGAATCAAAAAGAGCTATAATAAATAATTTCTGATTCGAATTGAAGTAGTAACGCTTTAATTCTTATCCTCTAGCAAAGGAACAAATCGGAAAGCACCCAATTCTTTTTTCTCGAATTCTTTTTCAGATTTCCTAATGAACATTGTCATTATTTGTTCTTCTGTTCCTACTGGAATAACCAATCTACCCCCTACTTTCAATTGGGACATAAGTGCCTTGGGAACCTCAGGGGCACCTGCTGTGACAATAATACTGTCAAAAGGGGCTAATTCAGGGAGGCCCTTATAACCATCCCCAAAAATCACCTTCTTGGGACGATATCCCATTTTTTTGAAAAACAGGTTGGTTTTCTTGAAAAGTTCCAACTGCCTTTCAATGGTATACACTTTTGCTTTCAACTGCAAAAGAATCGCAGTCTGGTAACCACTTCCAGTGCCAATTTCCAATACTTTATGGCCAGGTTCAATCTCCAACAGTTCCGTTTGAAAGGCAACAGTATATGGCTGTGAAATAGTTTGGTCAGCTGCTATGGGGAATGCTTTGTCTTGATAAGCATGTCCTTCAAAACTACTATCCATAAAAAGATGCCTGGGAACCCGGTTAAGGGCGCTAAGCACATCCTCAT
>CAZYQR010000416.1:0-2336 GCA_964649755.1 uncultured Maribacter sp.
GCATCTTCGATGGGTCCATTAATTTGATTCCAGAAGGGGAATTCAGCCTTACCATTCTTTCGTATGAACACAATCTTATGCTCCTCTAAATTTTCTGATATGTTGAAAAGCTCACTTGCAGTTTTAAAGTTTTCAAGGGTTCTTTTTCGCTTTTCATTAGAAGTCAATTCCTCTTTTTCGGTGGTAAAATTATTTGGCTGTTTTTTAGCAGAATTTAAAATGGTGCGAGATAGGGAATATAAGTGATCCATGGTCTCAGCAATAGTTCTACTTTCCTCACTTGGCTTATATCCCAAATTTTCATCAGTTAAACCTTCCGTTGCCCAAAAATATCGAAAACCCAGACCATCTATCATTCTTGAGACAACAGTGCCAGGAGTGTAGGATGTTGGGGCTTCCGGAATTTTATAATAAGGTAGCGTATCATTCATAGTTTCTTGTGCTAAGGTCAAACTTGTTACCAGGATTAGTAGTAAACTAAAGTACAATTTCATACGCTTTCTATAATTAATTATTGACTTATGTGATTGTTAAGGAATTATCTGTACAACAAATTCAGCTTCATTTTGTTCTAAAATCATAAAACCTTCATCCAAATTTTGCTGTGGTACGGCATATGGATAGAAAGTAATTGGTTCTATACATATCATATTAGAAACCTCTGTCCATAGCATAAAGTTACCAAAACCATAGGTTTTAATTGATAACCCTTTTGAATCTTGCAATACCAGTGATTCACAATTTTGTAAATGCAGTGCCCTATTCCCAACCCCCAACACTTCTGAGAGTGAAACAATCCTATCTTCTGTCACAATAGAAGGTTGCTCCGAATGGATCTTAAACGCTGGATGATAGCCCAACATAAAGGGCATCCCTTTTTCTCCAGAAATCTTGAATGTTATTGTGAGACCTTCTTTAGAAAGTTCAAATTGCTTTTCAAACTTAAAATCATAAGGCCAATGTAGTATCTCCACGGATGATTTATCAGGATATTTTGAATTTTGAACCTTCGTATCAGCTATATAACTTTTTTGGAATATGATCTTACTTTCTGACTGTTTCACCAATTCATACTCCATCTCTCGGAGTATTCCATGCTGGTCTTGTACCGCATTTCCCTTGGGTGTTTTGATCAAATAATCCGCTTCTGCCGTTGGGCCAATAATGGGAAACATTTCAGTATCTGAATTACGCCAACCTAGACTTCCTTTTTGGTGAATGTACTCATGCCCTTGGACAATGAAACTTACCAATTCGCCACTGTCTATTTTTGCTGTATGTTCACCTAATGTTAGTATTTCCATTAGTTGTTGGTTAATGAGTCTATATGATTATAGTCCGTTTATTGCACCATCCAACCAAGATAGGCGATCGGTGGTCCAATTCTTCAAGTATCCTATTTCATCACTATGACTACTGCCAACAAAATTGTTGGGCCAAATATAGGTCCCCAATATATTCCAAGTGTTAAAGTTTGACTCAATGGAACCTGCTTTATTCAAAGTGGTACTATAACCGTCTACTTTACTATCTATTGACCCATTTGACAAAGCACCTCCCCTTAAGCTATTCCAACGATCCTTTAATCGCGCTGCGAATTCTGGATCCTGCAATAACCTGTTCCACCAAAATGGTACTTGCCAAAAATCTCCAGAACATCTTTCATTGAATTTATAAGCCCACACATTGGTTTCACTACCACCGCAATAATTCGCATTTCCGAAAGCCAAATTAAAATCCCAAATGGGACCTATTTTTAACTTTTCATTCTTATCCTTATACATAAAGGTGCTCAAACGATACCCATCTACATTATTCGAAAGTTCATTAAGCAAAAAGAAATCTATGAAGCTGTCAACATCTATATATGAGGCATACCCAAGAACAGGGTCGGTAAAATCCTCTGAGGCAAGTGCATCCTCAAACTGGGCCATATAATTGGAGATATACACCTTTTGTTCGGTTGTTATATCCTCTGCATCCGGCTCTTCGTATAGAAAATTTATTTCCTGCCCTATAGTTGCGCTGGGCGGACCATATAGTGAGGTAAATGAATTCTGATCATTGTATCCTTCGCCCAAATTACTTCCCGCTGTTTTATCAATCTTCAAAATATAACCCCCGGTAAGATCCTCACCAGTATTTTCATCATCTTTAAGTTTATTGATATCAATACGATTACTGTCACGTTTTAATTTTTCCATAAAAACATAAACCCCCTGAAATGTATTGTTGATATTGAGTTCCACAAACTGACTGCGACTGGCGTACCTATCCATATCACGGGAAAGATCATAAATCAATATATTCCGAACTAGTGATTTATCGCTGTATGG
>CAZYQR010000417.1:0-2331 GCA_964649755.1 uncultured Maribacter sp.
GCGATTGTAATTCTTACTAGTGTTGTCATGATTGTTTTTTTTAGGTTTGCCCAAATGGGCATTTTTGATTGTTGTTAATTGATGGATAAATATCCTTTTTATATGTAATGTATTCGATTATGATTGACCCAGTTGTTGAATATTAATGCTGAGTTGTACAAATACTCTATTTATCTTTGGTTTTGATGACCACACCGTTCTCATCGATGTTCATTTTTAGGCTATCACCTTCGTCATTTAAATCAATGTTCAAGACTTCACCATCGCTACTATCATCCGCTTTTATCTTCACGCCGTCTTTATTGATCTTCATTTTGAATGAATCCCCATTATCTTTAATGTCGATGTCAATACCGTCTTCATTGATGATAATGTGATTGTCATCTTCGTCATCGCTATCCTTTATTGTTTCAGGGCAATCCTGGCATTTGAGTTCTCCGTCCGCACCCATGATCCAAATATAGTCAGGTACTTCACAACGACCCATGTCGCTATCGTTTCTAGCGCCCATTCTTATACAGCGTACTGATTCATTATCAAATTGAATGGTTTTTCCTTCAGGCACAAAAACAGTGACCCATACTTCTTGATCCCTGAACTTATTGCTCATTGAAGTGGTTAAGTAGTCGTCCAAGATAATTGAATTGCCTTCTACAGTATATGAATATTCAATATTGCCTGCTATTTCCTTGGCTTCATTAAAAGAACTTCCGTTCGCATCCTTACGAATTTTGATTCTTACCAAACTATCTTTAGATTTCTTTAAAGAAAGGCGTACATCATCGGAAACCATTATTTCCTCTCCGTTATCAGAAGATGTTACCATAACACCATCAATGGCCATATTCCTTCTTTTTTGATAAAGCTCGGATGAATGCATACTAATTTGCAAAGTGTCACTTGGCACTTCAAAATTAATGGTCTGCTCTGTCATTATACTATCTGAATATGCATGTGATGCTGCTTGGCGTATACCTAATACGACCAAGGTTATCATGGATATCAACCATAGACCCAATAAAGAGAATTTAGCGATATTACCGATTGATTTTAGGTTGTTCACCAATATTTTTAGTCCTAAATAGAGAACGAAAAAGAAAGGAATACCCACTACAAAGAATGCCAGCAAAGAAACTACCCATACAGGTGCACTGGTCGAGTTCACCATATTGTAGAAATCAACACCAGGAATATGGATCATATCTAAAACACCTACAGTGAAAAGCCCTACAAATAGCCCAATTAAGGTAGCTGCACCGATAATGATCAATAAGATTCCTATAAATTTGCCGAAAACTTTAAAAAGGAACATAATAACATCGCCTAGCGTATCAAAGAATGTCTTGCTGCTGCTCTTAACTTTGTCCCCCATTTTTTCATAGTCAACACTTTTGACTTTATCAGCAACGTCATCAAACCCTTCTTTCACTTTACGTTCTATGTTGCTGATATTCACGGGCTTTCCCGTCATATCCAATTTTTGGGAGGTGGTATCCGCTTCAGGCACTAATATCCAAAGTAAAATATAGGCTATAAAACCAAAGCCGGTAGTAAGTGCTAGTATAATGAATATGATTCGGATCCATAAGGCATCAAAACCTAGATAATGTTCTAAACCAGAACATACACCACCAATATATTTGTGCTCAATATCCCTATACAACTTTTTAACTCTCCCTGTGGTTCTTTTTGATGTGGATTTGGCTTTTGGCTCATCGTCAAAAATATCCTCATCGATCATATAATCTTCAGGTTGACCCATAACCGCAATAACTTCATCTACTTCTTTTAGGGTGATTACCTGACGTTCATTTTCCAATTTTTCATAGAAAAGTTCGGCAATACGCGCTTCAATATCTGCTTGTATTTCATCGCTGCCAGGAGTATTGACGAATGAACGTTTTATAGCTTCTAAATAACGACGCATTTTGTTGAACGCTTCTTCATCCATATGAAAAAGTGTATTTGCGAGATTTATATTTACTGTCTTGTTCATTATTTTTTATTTTTTTTGTTGGTTACCACATTAGTGGCCATTCTTAATTCGTCCCAAGTGCTGTCTAATTCCTTAAGGAATAATTTGCCGGTTTCGGTCAACGTATAATATTTTCGTGGCGGTCCTGAAGTAGACTCCTCCCAACGGTAGGTGAGCAAGCCCGCATTCTTTAACCTTGTCAGAAGGGGATAAATCGTCCCTTCTACTACGAGCATCTTAGCGTCTTTTAGGGTGCTTAGAATTTCAGAAGCATATTTGTCCTCTCCGTTAAGAATGGAAAGTATGCAGTATTCCAAAACCCCCTTGCGCATTTGTGCTTTTGTGTTTTCTACATT
>CAZYQR010000418.1:0-2325 GCA_964649755.1 uncultured Maribacter sp.
TAAATTAATTTATAATCAAAGGTATAAATTATGTTTTACTTTTTATTCAAAAGATATTTTTTAAATTTCAAGCGTAACTTTATAGTACTAAAATTGCTATTTAATATCATGTCCCAAAAAAATATAAGAACGGTCCCTGTCTACAGGAAAGCTCTTGAACTCTGCGCTATGAGCAGAGAGATTGCCTCGTATGTAACATTCAACAAAGATTTGTTGAAGCTTTACAAATCCAATAGTCTTAGGGATATTATTGCAGATTCATTATTGACCGATACCATTTTAATTCCGCAAAAAATTGCGCAGACGGAGTTTTCTTTATCCGAGGATGAAAAACTAAGAAATGTATCTTATATCAATATAATGATAAAGAACATTAATTCATATTGTACTGGTTTAGAGCGGGATGGAGTAAAGGAAAAGGAGTACTTGAATTTACTGCGTCAAGAAATAAAAAGCTTTAGAAGATCATTCAAAAAATGGACAGGAACTTTGCCCAACAATGGGAATATACAATTGCCATAGCCCACTCCAATATTCTTCATCATATAAAAAACAACATTATTACAATAGTTTGATGTGTTTAATGTTTTAATTTTGAGCACAAAACATTTAGATTGAAAACTACTATATTAATTCATTGCCCCGACCAATCAGGAATCATTAGTGCCGTTACTGGTTTTATACATTCCAAAGGGGGAAATATCATCTATCTTGATCAACATGTAGACAAAGAAGCTGACGTATTCTTTATGCGATTGGAAAGTGATTTCGAGAACAATGGGCTTGAAATAGTGGAGTTCAAAAAAGAATTTGTTTCAAACTTGGCTGAACCTTATCAAATGAAGTGGAGTTTACACTTGGATGATGTCTTACCTAAAATGGCCATCTTTGTTTCTAAGTATAACCATTGTCTATATGATCTTTTAAGTAGATTTAATTCGGGTGAATTAAGAGCTGAAATTCCATTCATAATTAGCAATCATGAGGAATTGGGTTATATCGCCAAACAATTCAATATACCTTTTTATCATATCCCGGTCACAAGAGATTCAAAAGAAGTAGCGGAAAAGAAACAATTGCAACTGTTGAAAGAACATAAAGTGGACTTTATTGTCTTAGCAAGATATATGCAAATTATTAGTAGTTCGCTGATTAATGAATACCAGAATAAGATAATCAACATACATCATTCATTTTTACCAGCTTTTGCAGGAGCCAAGCCCTATCATGCTGCATTTGAAAGAGGGGTAAAGATTATAGGGGCTACCAGTCATTATGTGACAGAAGAACTTGATGCTGGCCCAATCATTGAGCAAGATGTGACCACCGTTTCGCACTCCCATACCATAAAGGACTTTTTAGCCAAGGGCAGAGACCTGGAAAAAATAGTACTTTCAAGAGCTGTAAACCTTCATGTACAGCGAAAAACCATGGTCTACAATAATAAAACCGTTATTTTTTCTTAATAGGAATTGAATTAAAACATAAAACATGAAAAGAAACCTATTGTTACTAATAATTATCCTACAAAGTTATGCCTGTAGTGAATTACAACAAGTTGTAAACCAACTACCACAAGGAGGAGCTGGTGTCAGCAATTTGGAAATTGGACAAGGTTTAAGGGAGGCTTTGGATATGGGTATTGATAAACAGGTAAGCAAATTAACGCAGACCGATGGATTTTATAAAAACGACTTGGTCAAGATATTGCTACCCGAAGAACTCCAAAAAGTTGATAAAACTTTGAGAGATATAGGTCTGGGTAATTTGGCCGATGAAGGCTTGAAAGTCTTGAACAGGGCAGCGGAAGATGCAGTAAGTGAGGCAACACCCATTTTCATTGATGCCGTAAAAGGAATCACATTCAATGACGCCAAAAACATCCTAATAGGAAGCGATAATGCAGCAACCCAATATCTTACAAATGCGACACAAACAGCGCTATATGCTAAATTCAAACCTGTTATAAAAAATTCGTTTGAGAAAGTAGGCGCTGATCAAATCTGGAATAATCTAATAACGAGATATAACAGTATTCCACTTACTAAAAAGGTGAATCCGGACCTTACCGATTATGTAACCACAGAAGCACTAAATGGGGTTTACACTATGATAGCCATTGAAGAAAAGGAAATAAGAACCAAAGTTTCATCGCGCACAACCGATCTTTTAAAAAAGGTATTTACGCTACAAGATTAAAATTCAAATATTTATTTGATTTTCAACAATAAAACCATTTATGATTCGTTTAAAAATAAAGGGCAATTTTAACAAATTGCTAATCTTTAATTAACCATTGATAAATAGTAATTAAAGATTTTTATA
>CAZYQR010000419.1:0-2301 GCA_964649755.1 uncultured Maribacter sp.
AAGAAAGGTTGGCAAATGTAACGTGCTTCACAGACAGATTTTCCCAACACGGCCACCCTTACTTTTGAAACAGAAGAGAGGTGTTGCTCAGGAAAACCGCCCGGCATCCAATTCAACCATTTTTCTGGATTGCGACGGAAGTTTTCAGAAGGGAAAACACATTATGACTAGCCAGACAAATGACACTTAGGTCCTTTCGGGAGCGAGCCATTCAGACGTCGAGCTTCGAATTGATCGGCATAGCATTCGTATCTCCCATTTACGCTCAGTTGACCGGGACATCGATGGTTCACGGATTTGCGTTGATAACGATTTTGTCTATCGCAATTTTGGTTTGGTCTCCGATCTACAACACCCTCTTTGATACGATGGAACGGCGCTACACGGACCGACTGGCTTGTAAACGCCCGCATAGGGTTCGTTTTGTCCACGCTACGATGCATGAAATTTCGGCAGTGTTGATTACTTGCCCTCTGCTCATTTTGATTGGCGGACACACATTAGGTGGTGCTCTGGCCCTCAATCTGGGACTTACCCTAACATATTCGGTTTACACATATTTGTTTCACATAGCCTATGATAGCTTGCGCCCAGTGCAGAAGCCTGACCCCGTCGACAGCATGATCATCATGACCGCGCCCCTTCAAGATAGTCACGGGTAAGACTGCAGAACAAGACAGGCTTACGAGCCCTTCTTACCAGAGCTGCATCTTGCACATATCGGAACTAGGGGCGGAGAGCGGCCGTCCAAAGCTACGTTCACAAGGACTGCTTCCAGTCAAACCGGACCTACGTGGACAGCGCGGCGAATGTCTGGATGAAACCCTTCTCGCGGTCTTGTTGATCCCTATAGAGCTTAGGCCGCCGCACCCTTCACGAGTGCGGGGCTCGTGCTAATAGCCGGTAGTAACAGCAGCGGATCTCAGAAATCGCCCGTACGGTCCTTGATCGCAAAGCCGCTTTCCATCACCAGCGTCGTAGGTTCTGTAATCTCGGAAAGGGCCGCGCGCACGTCGATCACCTCGACCGCTTGTGTCAGATAGGTCTTGTAATAGTATTGAACGTTTTTGGTATCGGCAGCGGAAGTCCAAACGGTGTAATCAGTGTGAACTTCGTCGCCAACGCTTTCTCGTATCGCGCCTTTCGGAATATCGAAAGCGTTGAGGATGTGAAAAGCGTTAAAGATCGCTTCATCCGCATCGCGCGAAGGTAGTGCCGAGTTAACAAATGCAGTCGCTCTGACAAATCGCGAGGGTGACGTGAAATCGCCGGGAATCCCGGCCATGCCTGTTCCCTGTCCGAAAGGCTCCAGCGTCTGGCTACCAACTGTAATCTCAGAAAAGTTCTCAGCTTGCAGACCGATGTAGTTGCGAAGGTTTGTTATGTGCCAATCATAAGGTGGGTTGTTGGTTACGACATTTACCGTGTTGTCGTGGATGGCGAGCCCGTCCGCCGTATATTCGATGATAACAGAGGCACCGCTGGCATCGGTCACGGCAAAATGAAATGGTGCTACGCCCGCGAGGGCATCAATATAGGTGCCTACGACTTCGATCGTTGGCAGAGCAGCCTTTACCTCGTCTACAGTCGCGAATTGTCCGAGTACCCAGTTACCCAGTTCTTCAGAAGAAACTGCATGATCGCGGTTCGTATCGTCAGCCGTTCCGAAAACGGCGTCTCCTTTGAAATAGAAAGCACCGAAATACAAACCTTCGGTATTTATTCCGTCGGCAATGATTGGCATGTCGAGACCGTTGGCCCCAAGAAATCCGTATTTCGCTTCGAATGTGAAGCCGGTTTGATCCGAGTCTAGAACCAATGTTGCAATGCGCGTACCTGCCGGTACAGCATATATATTGGATTTGACATCGAACCCGAACTCCATGGTGCGCGCGGGGACCACAGTTCCATCCTGCGCGCGCAATACGATACCTGTACAGGCAAGGGCGGACTGGGAGCCCAAAACGACTATGGTCGCTGCAGCAATTAGGGTCTTAACTCGTGGTAAAGTCATGTGAAATCGCATCGCAAGCATGTCTTTTTCTCCATTATCTGGTGATCAGGAATTTTCCCTAAGGCTAGATGAACTTTTGAAATTCATCAAGTATCTCCACGCCGAGTTTAGCAAGAATGCTGTGACGAAGTTGATGCGCAAAACCGTATCGAGTTTGCCTCTACTTATCGGTTTTGCAAACACGCCCAGTAGCTGGTTCGCCCACACCGCAGTATACTAGTTATGTTCTGGCGAGCAGTGCAATGAGGCCAGAAAGTAGGTTTGACTTAATGTACACGGATTAATTT
>CAZYQR010000420.1:0-2299 GCA_964649755.1 uncultured Maribacter sp.
CTGTGGAATTGGCCAATCCAAGTGCTACCACCATTCTAGGTGATATTCTTGCTAATGCTATAAACAAGACCATCTTTGCTGCTGGTAATGATGATTTAAGACCTGTAATGAGCGGTGTTTTCTTTCAGTTCTCTCCTGAGAATTTGACATTTGTGGCCACCGATGCACATAAGCTGGTTAAATATCAAAGAGCGGATGTTTCGGCCTCACAAGTGGCTGAATTCATAATGCCCAAAAAACCTTTGAATTTATTAAAAGGTATTTTGTCTGGAAGTGAATCTGAAGTGACTATTGAATACAATGACAGTAATGCCAAATTCAGTTTTGAGAATACAGAGTTGATCTGTAGACTTATTGATGGCAAGTACCCTAATTACGAGGCGGTAATTCCTAAAGAGAATCCCAATAAACTTTCAATATCAAGAAACCAATTTTTAAGTTCTGTACGGCGTGTTTCTATCTTCTCGAATAAAACAACACATCAGATTCGGTTGAAAATTGCAGGGGCTGAATTGAATATTTCAGCAGAGGATATTGATTATAGCAATAAGGCTGAAGAGCGTTTGACCTGTTCATACCAAGGGGATGATATGCAAATTGGCTTTAATTCAAGGTTTCTGACTGAAATGTTGAACAACTTGAACTCGGACGAAGTATCGCTCGAGATGAGCCTACCCAATAGAGCTGGAATCCTTACTCCCATTGACGGCTTGGATGAAGGCGAAAACGTTACTATGCTGGTAATGCCTGTCATGTTGAATAATTAGAAATATACCGATCTATATAATAAAGAGGCTGACTAAAAAGTTGAATTATAACGTCATTACGAACGAAGTGAAGTAATCTTTTAATTGATTACTAAAGACTTACAGATTGCCCGCCCGCCTGCCCTCCGTACAAGACTTCGAAAGGCGGGCCCAACAAAGTCAATCAGGCGTTCGGGCGGGCTTCGTGCCTCGCAATGACATAAAGCTAGACTTTTTAGACAGCCTCTTTTTGTATGTGTAATATTCGTTTTACGCTATAAAACGTATGGTGCCAAAATAACTTGGAGGCTCCCCATTGCTTGCCTTTACAGCATTCACGATAGGCATGACCAATGAAACAATGCCAGCGAATATCAAAAGTAATATTCCAAATCCCAATAATAGTATAGCTGGTATCCCTATTATTACATATAATATTAGACTTAGCTGTAAATTGATGATGGATTTACCATGTTCGTTCATACCTATAACAGCATCCCTATTGGTTAGCCATAAAATTAGAGGAACGATAAGGCCGCCAAAGCCTGTAACGTAATCCAAATATTGGGTAAGGTGGGTTATGACCAGTAATTGCCGGTCTTCCCGCATTGCGATCTGTTGATTAACTATTTCCATTTTTTTGATTGATTTATGATGAATACCTATAAATATGACGCAAAAACAGAATTTATGTTACATTAAAAAGAGCAACAATTATTTCTTCTTATTTAGTTTGGCCAACTTTTATTGCATACTTGCCATCTTTTCTCATTTTTTAATATCAAATCCGTTTTGAACCACCCGTCAAAAGCGAAGTGATACATAATGGGGATTTGCCTATTTTTGTTGGCAAATTACAGCTATGATCCCATCAGACACAATTGTTGCATTAGCCACACCTTCAGGTGCGGGTGCTATTGCCGTTATTCGTGTTTCTGGTAAAGAAGCCATTACAATTGCAAATTCAGTTTTCAAATCGGTACACGGCAAAGATTTGACCAAGCAAAAAAGTCACACTATTCTTCTTGGACATATTATAGATGATAAGCGAACATTGGACGAAGTTCTGCTTTCGATATTCAAGGGACCTAACTCCTACACTGGTGAAAATGTAATCGAGATTTCCTGTCATGGTTCCCAATACATTCAGCAACAAATAATTCAATTATTTCTTAGAAAGGGATGTCGAATGGCTGATGCGGGGGAGTTTACCCTTCGCGCCTTCTTGTATGGAAAATTGGATTTAAGCCAAGCCGAAGCTGTGGCTGACCTCATCTCAAGTGAGAATGAAGCAACCCACCAAATCGCGATGCAACAAATGCGCGGTGGTTTCAGCAATGAGATTAAATTGTTACGTGAGGAATTATTGAATTTTGCCTCGCTTATAGAATTAGAGTTGGATTTCGCAGAAGAGGATGTGGAATTTGCAGACAGGGCTAAATTCAAGGAGCTTTTAGAAAGAATTCAAGAGGTTCTAAAAAGATTGATAGATTCTTTTGCCGTAGGTAATGTGATTAAAAATGGAATCCCTGTAGCCATCGTGGGCGAACCCA
>CAZYQR010000421.1:0-2296 GCA_964649755.1 uncultured Maribacter sp.
TCTGCTTTTTGAAGATCCAGGAATCGTCTGTAGGTTTGGCCAAAAACAGCAGCAAACCGTGCTAATATTATAGATGATTCTTCTGTAATAGGGTTTGCGGAAAACGCAAAAAGAATCCCAGAAGAATAAAAGAAACTTCGATGAAACTCTCGTTCTGGCAATGTTTCAAGATTGGCATTAAATGGGTATTCAGGTTCATTATTGAGTGCCTCATAATATTTTCTAACATCTTTGCCTATATAGTCATATGAATACTCTTTACTTCCTTTTTTCCAGGCCTTTTTAAGACCTACCAACATAGGATGTATGGTCATATTTAACATCCCCACTCTTAATGCTACTGTTCCATCAGAATTTGAATTCGCTGACCTAGTTTCCATGCCTTCATGATCTTCCAGAATACCTATTCCACAGCGTATAGATTTGTCTATCCCTAAATTCAATACTTCATCAAATAAAGAAATAACTATATCCTCTAAATCTTTGCTATTATGCATTGCCATGGTCTTGGAACGCACTCTTTCCAGCGCCCCTTCAACCTGAGCTTCCTTAGCCTGGGCTTCCGCTTTCTGAAGATCCAGGAAGCGGGTGTAGGTTTGTTCAAACACATTTGCAAACCTGCATAAGATCTCCGCTTCACTTTCAGAAAGGGCTTCATTTCCCATCATTTCCAACATCCCATATTTCATAAAAGCAGCAGAACTTTTCACCTTATCTTTGGATAAAAATGCTTCTTTTATGTCTTTGGGTAAGTCAAAAAAGTCCTTATTGGAGAAAGTTTGCTCATCAAAACTCTTCTTGAGATCACCTTCAAAACTAAGAACTAAATACTTTTCCTTCTTTTTCCAGGCATTTAATTGGGCATGGTAATAGGGATGGTCAAAAAAGCCAATGTAAAAACTTTTTGCATGGAGGTTTTCCCCAAACCCGGACATCCACATTTCCATGCCCTTGTCCTTATCATACAAGTTTAACCCGCAGCCTTGAGAATCGATCCCTAGTGTTTTTAGTTGACTAAAGACCACACTAATTACTTGGGCTAGTTCTTCACCTTTCTGCATGGTCATAGAGGCAGTCCTTACTTTTTCCAACGAAGCCTCGATCTGTGCTTCCCGCGCCTGCGCTTCTGATTTTTGAAGGTCGAGAAAACGGGTGTAGGTTTGACTGAAAACTTTTGCAAACCGTATCAATAACTGCATAATTTCCTCGGCAATCGGTTCATTGGTTGTCAGAAGTAGTATTCCGTGAGAGAAAAAGCCTGCCTGTTGCACCCTGCGACCTTTTATATGGGTATCATCAACGAATAACTTCACTTCCTCCCGGATAAACTTTAGCCACTCTTTCAGACCTTGCCCTGAAAGGTCCGCAACCAGTGAATCATTTCCCGCTTTCCAAGCTTTATATAATTTGGTCCAGACAGGGGATTTTTTCCAAGAGCCTGCAAATTTTTGATTCAGTTGGCTTCCAAATTGATCCGTGGACCATAATTCTATCTCCTTGCTTTCTTCCTTGAAAATGCCAATACTCATACGGTCCGGAATATTCCCCAATTGGGCAAATTGCTCATAGAGGACCAGGGCAGTTTCGGCCAACTCCTGACTTTTATGCATGGCCATGGTACGTGCCCGTACCCGTTCCAATGCCAGTTCAATCTCGACTTCCCTCGTCTGGGCTTCTGATTTTTGAAGATCTAGGAAGCGTGTATAGGTTTGTTCGAATACGTTTCCAAAACGCTTGAAAATATCCCAATCATTTGGTACAGGTTCATAGGTTATAAACATGAGATAGCCATGAGTAAAATAGACGATATGGAAGATTTGGAATTTAGGCAACGGATACCCAGCCTCGATGATGCCATCAATTACTTCCCCAAAAATGGGAATTGTCCGCATAAATTCGTAATGTTTAACCAAGGCTTTGCCACCTAATTCTTGAACGTGAAAAGCCTCTCCATTTTTAAATGGTTTTTGAAAATTGTACCCTTCACCAATATTGGGTATAGCAAATGGTTTTTGAATTACACCTTCACTACTCATATTGCTCCAGGCGCTTTTTTTATCGTTTCTCCAAATACAATAACCAGCACTCCAAGCAGGAATACCCAACCCTTGTACCTGTAAAAAGAGGTTGTTGGCTGCTTCTGGTAATTCATCACTTTGTTGCATGGCCATAGTACGTGAACGTACTTTTTCTAAGGCATTTTCTATTTGTGCTTCCCTTGCCTGGGCTTCTGCTTTTTGAAGGTCTAGAAAACGCGCATAAGTCTGTTCGAATATCTTTGTGAACCTAGCTAACA
>CAZYQR010000422.1:0-2291 GCA_964649755.1 uncultured Maribacter sp.
CTCTTCCAAGTTAAAATGAGAATGGTGTGCCTCTTTTCTTAATGCATTGATTACTAAAATGTTAGTGCCTTTTAATTTATCAATTTCTTTAGCATCTACAGACTTGACATCTGTCAAATAAGTGAAGTCCCTAATCCGAAATCCAAAGACCTGTAACCTATTATGATACGCATTGATAGGTATTGCCAATTGTCCTCCAATTTCAAAAGATGAATTATTCTCAATCTGATTTACCTCAACAGCTGGCGCCCCAGGATAGCGATCTTCACCAGCAAAAATATAATCAAAGCGAATTTTCAAAGATTCTACCACCCTTTCATGGGCATAAATCGGGATGTCACCCTGTCGAAAAAAGTAAGGTCTTATATCATCAATTCCTGCTGTATGATCAGCGTGTTCATGGGTAAAGAGTATTCCATCTAATTTGGTCACTTTATGCGTAAGCATTTGCTGTCTAAAATCAGGCCCACAATCAATTACATAATTGTAATCATCCCATGATAATAGCACAGATACTCGAAGTCTTTTATCTTTTGGGTCGGTGCTAAGGCAAACTGGGTGATTACTCCCAATAACGGGGATTCCCTGTGATGTTCCTGTCCCTAAAAATGTAATTTTCAACCCTTCACCTATTTATTTCAAATTTATAACTAATTTATTTAATAGATAACCCAATCTTATTAACTTTGCTACAAACAAAAACCATTTTATGTCATCAGTTCGAAAGAGGGACACAGCATTTGAAAACATTCCTTCAATCAAGGCTAAAACCTTGAGAATAAACTTGAATCCTGACATTTACGGAACTTTTGCAGAAATTGGTGCAGGTCAGGAAACTGCTAGACATTTTTTTAGGGCTGGTGGGGCCTCTGGAACGATTGCAAAGGCCATGAGTGCCTATGACAAGGATTTCAGTGATGCCATTTATGGTATTGAAGAGGACGGGAGATATGTATCGCAACCAAGGCTCAAAACCATGCTATCCCACGAAATGCGCCTTATGGAAGAACGCATAACGAGGGACAAACATCCAGATAGACTGTTCTTTTCTTATGCAAATACTGTTGCTACCATTGATTTTTCCAAGAGATATAAAGGTCATGGTTGGATTGGGATTCGGTTTCAATTAGAACCTGACCAAAAAGAATTTGACGAAATCATATTGCACATTCGTTTTAAGCAAAATGAAGCTAGGTTGCAACAGGAAACCTTAGGTATTATTGGAGTTAACCTCATTTATGGTGCTTTTTACAAATACCATAAGCCTAGAAAGTTAATCAAATATCTTTATGACCATATTGACAGGGATACTGTTGAAGTAGACATGGTTAACCTTACAGGGCCTAATTTCAAAGGAGTTGACAATAGGTTAATAAGTTTACAATTGGTCCGAAATGGGATGACCGATGCGGTTATGTTTGGTCCAGATGGTAATAACCTACTCCCTGCTTCAAAACTTTATAAAAAGAATATTCTAGCCCTCAGAGGTAGTTTTAGGCCAGTTACAAAGGTAAATATGGATATGCTTGAGAAATCATATGACATATTTATCCGTGACCTAGCAGTTGATGAGGACAAAACCATAGTTATTTTTGAAATTACCTTATCTAACCTAAAAGCGGCTGGTGAAATTGATGAACGAGACTTTATGGACAGGGCAGAATTACTTTGCTCTTTGGGCCATTCGGTAATGATATCAAACTTCCAAGAATACTATAAGCTAGTTGAATACTTTAACAATTATACCAAAGAGAAAATCGGCCTGACTATGGGTGTAAACAACCTAGTTGATATTTTCGACGAAAAATACTATCGCCATTTGAGTGGTGGTATTTTGGAGGCTTTTGGAAAATTGTTCTTTAAGGAACTGCAGGTATATCTATATCCGATGAAGAATGCGGAGACAGGTCAGATAATGACAAGTAACAACGTCAAGGTTCATCCTAGAATGAAAGAGCTTTATAAGTTCTTTAAATATAATGGAAAAGTAATGGACATTATTGATTATGATCCTGAGATTATGCACATTTTTTCTAGAGATGTATTCAAGAAGTTAGTGAATCACGAAAAAGGATGGGAAGATGCTTTGCCTGAGGGTATTGCAGACATCATTAAAGAAAAAAACCTCTTTATTCCAAAGATTGAAAAGAAAAGCGAGGAAAAAGTTTAATCCTTCTGAATATAAAAAACGTCCTGATTGTACTGTCAGGACGTTTTTTATGCTTTAAACTAACTTTCAATCGATTAATTGCGCTGCGTGGTCTTTGGTCTTCACCTTATCTATCACTTTG
>CAZYQR010000423.1:0-2287 GCA_964649755.1 uncultured Maribacter sp.
GTACAACCAATTACTTAAGAAAGGAATTGGCTTCGCCTATTAGTTAATTAGTGTAGGTTTCTATGATGTGAAATCCCCAATTTATCGTGCTTCAATAAATCATTTCCATAATTATACCAACGAATCTTTAAATCCCTAGCAGATTTAAGCCCAAAATAAATATCGGACGTTATTTATAATTATTTTTACGCCCTTATTCATAAAAGAAAATCCAGGTGGGCAGAAAGTATGTTTTTGATTTTGATAGTACCTTAACAAGAGTTGAGGCTTTGGATGTATTGGCTGAAATGACGTTGCAAGGGAAATCGAACAGGGAAGAGGTGATCGATGAAATTCAGAAAATCACGAATCTAGGAATTGACGGCGATATTTCTTTTACCGAATCTTTGGAGCGGCGTATTAAACTTTTAAAGGCCCACAAGAATGATTTGGATGGATTGGTAGAGGAACTTCGCCAAAAAATATCCAAATCAATAGCGTCTAATAAAGAATTTTTTGAAAAGTTCTCAGATGATATTTATGTGATTTCTTGTGGATTTAAAGAGTTTATTGATCCCATTGTTTTGGAATATAATATTCCTTCAGATAGGGTTTATGCAAATACTTTTGAATTTGATGAAGAGGGAAATATCGTAGGATTTGATGAGGATAATGTTCTTGCCACACACAATGGTAAAATAGAATGTCTAAAAAATCTTGATCTGGACGGTGAGGTCCAAGTAATCGGTGATGGCTATAGCGATTATGTAATGCGTGAAGCGGGAATTGCCCACAAATTTTTTGCATATACAGAGAATGTACATCGTGATAAGGCGGCCGATAATGCAGACCACGTAACACCAAACCTTGATGAATTTTTGTTCGTCAATGATTTGCCACGTAATATTTCTTATCCAAAAAATCGGATTAAGATATTATTATTGGAAGATGTGCATCCTGCGGCCTTTGATAATCTTTCAGAAGATGGTTTTGCGGTGGAGTTGGTAAAAACCAGTTTGACTGAAGAACAATTAATTGAGAAGATAAAGGGCGTGCATGTGTTGGGTATTCGTTCTAAAACACAGGTAACGCAAAAAGTATTGGATGCAGCCAATAAATTATTGGTTGTTGGTGCTTTTTGTATTGGCACCACGCAAATAGATCTTGATTATTGCAAGCAAAAAGGTGTAGTTGTTTTTAATGCACCATATAGCAATACCCGTTCCGTGGTAGAATTGGCCATTGGTCATATCATCATGCTTATGCGTAATGTATTTCCAAGAAGTACAGAACTTCATGGCGGGCAGTGGAATAAATCTGCCATCAACTCGAGAGAGGTAAGAGGCAAGAATTTGGGTATCATAGGTTATGGTAATATTGGAAAGCAACTATCGGTTCTTGCTGAGGCTATCGGAATGCGTGTATATTATTACGATGTAGAAGATAAACTTGCACTTGGTAACGCAGTCAGATGTGAAACTTTGGAAGATTTATTGAATGTTTCCGATGTGGTTACTTTACACATTGATGATAATAAGGCGAACAAGAATTTTATTGGAGAACGTGAGATAAACCAAATGAAGCATGGGGCTATGCTTATTAACCTATCCCGTGGTTTTGTAGTTGACATCGGCTCATTAGTGAATGCCTTGAAAAGTGGTAAGCTAGCAGGTGCGGCTGTGGATGTTTATCCAGAGGAGCCAAGAAGCAATGGCAATTTTGTTACTGAGCTTCAAGGATTATCCAATGTTATTCTAACGCCACATATAGGAGGTAGTACAGAGGAAGCCCAACGTAATATTGCGGATTTCGTTCCTAACAAAATTATGGACTATATCAATTCAGGAAATACAGTTGACGCCGTGAATTTCCCAAATATCAGATTGCCGAAGCAAGTAAATGCGCATCGCTTTTTACACATTCATAAGAATGTACCTGGCATCATGGCTAAAATCAATGAGGTTCTGGCCAAATATGAGATGAACATTATTGGGCAATACCTTTCAACTGATATGGATTTGGGTTATGTTATTTCCGATTTGGATAAGGAATATAACAAAGACGTAATCAAAGCACTACGTAAAATTGAAAATACCATCAAGTTTAGGGTGTTATATTAAGCCTACCGGTGATGATAGGGCTCGTTCTTTAAAATTGTAAATGCTCGGTATAACTGCTCAATAATAAACAATCGAACCATTTGATGCGAGAATGTCATTTTGGATAAACTTATTTTCGCCTGTGCTTTGGTGTAAATAGCATCACTGAATCCGTAAGGACCACCAATGACAAGAACCAATTGTTTTAT
>CAZYQR010000424.1:0-2273 GCA_964649755.1 uncultured Maribacter sp.
TGTCCCCTTCATCACATTTATCAACTAAAATTGTATCCCGAAAAATACCCACAGCACCATCCTTTACCACATAGAATGAATCGTGTAATTCCTTATCTTTTTTAAAAACAAATTTGCCCTTTTCATAATAACCCACCCTGACATTCTTACAAATAGTCATCAATTGATCACTTTCCAATGAGCTAAAAGGAGGGAAATCCTTTAGAAAATCATAAATACGTTCAGCAATAGTATTCTTCATACACTAAATATACTTAATGAAACCAACTCAAAAAATGAAACTATCATACTAATTGATATTTCTTAAATGGATAATGCTGTTTAGTAAACTACTAATTCTTTGTATCTCAATATTACGTGAAATAAACAAGCAATATTGACTAAATATCTAACAAGATTGCTAAATTAATATATTTATGCTAATTTTATATACATGAAAATCAATGCATGTCCCAATTGTGGTTCTGAACAATTTGTAAAGAGTGGAATCATTAATAAAAGACAGCGTTATAAATGCAAATCATGTAATTATTTCTTCTCCGTAAACAAAATTGGCAAGAGCATTGACCAATACTATGTAAACAAAGCTCTTCAGTTATATTTAGAGGGGTTATCGTATCGTGAGATTGAACGAATCTTGGGTATTTCCCATGTTAGTATCATGAACTGGGTAAAGAAGTACAATATCAAAAGACCTTATAATCCTGATTATCACCCTACATACAAGATTTTCAATGCAAACGAACTCTCATCTTACTTTCAAGATACCAAGAACTTATCGGGCGCAGGTGTTGTCATAACTGAACTTGGGGATAAATTCATGCTTATAAAATGGGAACGTTTTCGAAATTAGCTATATTTATTTTACGAAAATATATATTATTTTTTTATTGATGCATTCTTTTAGGGAGCTTAGCAAAGCACACAAAACCAATTTGTTACTAACTAAACCCTTAAAACTTATGAAGAGAGGATTTATGGTACTGTTAGGGGTGTTTTGCACCTTTCAGTTTATGTATTCACAAGGGTCACCAGATTATAATGGCGGCCTTAAAGTGAAGTTCGATGAAAATGGCGAAAAATACCTACGGCTAATTTCATGGGCTCAGGTTCAGGGCACCTACAATGGTGATGTACCTGATGATGTGAGCAATACCAGTTTTAATCTACGCCGGGCAAGAGTACTGATGTTCGCACAAATCAACAAAAAATTCATGATTTTGACCCACTTTGGACTCAATAGTCTAAATAGTGAGACACTTTCACCGGTTGGCAAAGGAGAAGGCTCCCAATTATTCTTTCATGGGGTGTGGGCACAGTACAATGTGGGCAAAGACCATGTTGTTGGTGGCGGACTGCACTATTTCAATGGTATTTCAAGATTGAACAATCAAAGTACATTGAACTTCATGACTTTGGACAACAATAGACAGTCATGGTCTACTCTCGGCCTATCAGATCAGTTTGCTAGACATTTGGGTATTTTCGCCAAAGGTAAGTTTGGTAAACTTCAATATCGCATAGCAATCAATGACGCAATAACAAATAGTCTAGACACAAGAACACCGGAAATTGGTGGCCCTGCAGTCTATGCCGGTAAACGCTTGATAGGCTCCAAAGATGCTGGAAAAGCTTATGCTGGTTACTTTGACTTCAACTTTTTGGATCAAGAATCTAATTTCTTACCATACAAGGTTGGCTCTTACTTAGGAACTAAAAAGATATTCAATGTCGGGGCTGGTTTCTTTCTTCATCCAGCTGGATCTGTTATCGCAGATGCCACTGGGAGCCTGGAGCAAGAAGATGTCAAAATTTTTGCTATTGACGCTTTTTACGATACCCCACTTGGAGAAGATGGTAGCGCCTTAACGGCATATGCCACATACCAGAGTAATGATTATGGTACCGATTATCTGTTCAGTGCTTATGGAACAGGCAGTATGGTATATTCGCATTTAGGATATGTATTCGCAGGTGATAAAACGAAAACCAGATTCCAGCCATACGTTTCATTTGCCTCAAACAGCTATTATGCTGTAGATGACAATAGGAATATACTAGGAATTGGTGCGAATGCATATCTTAGTGGGCATAACTCCAAATTGACCTTGGAATACAAAAACCAAAAATTTGGGGATTCTGATGTGGGAACCCTTACCCTTCAAGCAATGATTTATCTATAAAAACAAAACTATGAGTGAAAAACAAAAAAAAGCAACCGCGTATTGGAAAGAAAACTTAAAGTATCTGATAATACTGCTTTCAATATGGTT
>CAZYQR010000425.1:0-2272 GCA_964649755.1 uncultured Maribacter sp.
GTATTTTGGACAGGTACAGTTACGCGCAATGCATCTTCATCCTCTTGATAAAAGTAACTTCCCCAAGAAGTATGATTCTTTGAGAAAATAAATGTCCATTGATTCTCTTCTGGAAGCAAATGAAGGCCGTAACTCCCAGCTACCAATTTTTGTCCTTCGATTTCAACATCATCGGTAATCGTAAATATCGTATTTTCATTAGCTCCTGCTCGCCACACTTTTCCATATGGAATCATCTTTCCCCAAACCTCTCTACCTCTTGTCCCTGGACTATGATAGTTAACCGTGATGTCCGTATATCCAATACGCTGCGTAATAATAGACTGCTGACTTTTATCCGGTAAAGTAATAGGATTATGGATATTAAAGTGCTGAGCACCTACATTTACTATTAAAAACGAAAAGGCTAGGACCGCTAAGTATAATTTAGAATTCTTCATTTCAGAATTTTTGTTGATTTTTAAATTAAATTAGTTGAAACCAGTTCTCAAAACTAACAAAAAGACCTATTCGGTGTTTATTTAAATAAATCTTATTGTCGTTCATTTGGTTTGAACCATCCTATATTAAGAAAGACCAACCATCAGTACTTCTGTGATAGTATCTAATGTGGGGGTCATTACTTCAAATGAATCCTCCTATGAAAATGAGAAAATAACAGCTTGCTCACATAATCTCTTCAGTAATAGAATAATAGTAACTAAAATATTGGTTTTTATTGTCTTGAATATTAGTAACTTGTATGATGTCTTAAAAGATTTAAGCTAATGTGATAATCCTAGTTAATGATTGAGCAAAGAAAATTAACTACTGTACTTTTCGCTGATATTGTCGGCTATACCTCACTCATGCAAAGTGATGAAAAGCGGGCCATGCTTTTTCTCAAACATTTTAAAGAAATTGTCGAACGTATCACTCCATCAAAGAATGGAGAAATAATTCAATATTATGGTGATGCCGTGCTGTTGACCTTTGACAGTGCCATTGAAGGTGTGGAATGTGCCATTGAATTGCAACTTGCATTGTTAAAGAAGGAAATTCCTATTCGCTTCGGCATGCATCTTGGAGACGTGATTTTCAAAAATGACAATGTCTTCGGTGACGGTGTTAATATAGCTTCACGCATAGAATCAATGGGCATTCCGGGATGTGTTCTTGTCTCGAAAACAGTAAGAGATCAATTGGTCAACAAACCAGAATTTCTAATGCAGTCACTCGGCCCGTTTGAATTTAAAAATGTTGAAGAACCTATGGAAGTGTTCGCTATTACGAATAAGGGAATGGCGGTACCAAAGAGGGAGCAGATAAAAGGTAAGCTAAAAGATTCTGAAAAGAAACCTCGCAGGAAATGGATAGTACCAATCTTTATTATGAGTGCTTGGTTGCCCATAGAGTTATTCAACTATATCATCGAAATACTTAGCCTTGATCATGTGCTCTTAGACTTTTTCATACTGGTTATAATTTTTGGACTGCCAGCAACGCTAATTTATTCTTTTTTTAAAGGTAGATTCAATAAGATAGCTGTGGGGTTGCAAATACTAAATGGAATTGCGTTGATAGCTGTTCTTTTTTATTTTCTCACCAATCCTTTGGCGCTAAATCCTGGAAAGTTGAGATTGATAAAGTTGTATGAGGGGAAATCAAGTGCTTTGAAATCACTTAATTCCCTGGCGGTACTGCCATTTTCAAACAACTTAGGCGATGATAGTCTAAAGAATCTTCTGGCTGGTATGCACGCTGGTTTAATCAATGAAATTGGTCAATTGGGAAGCATCCACATCATATCGAGCACCTCATCACTTCCTTACCAAAACACGAACAAAAGTATCCAGAAGATTGCAAAGGAATTGAATGTTGATGCCATTATCGAAACCTCCCTTACTAGGATTGACACCATAATCCAGTTAAGGGTCAACCTTATTAATGCCTTTCCAAACGAACTTATGGTTTGGAATCATTCTTATACTACCTCGATAGATGAGCTTCCCAATCTTTATAAGGAGGTTACCAAAAATGTAGCATTAAAAATCAACAATGTACTTCTTCCAGAGGAAGAGCTGAAATTACAGCCAATTTGAAGAAGTGCCTAATCCTGTTGATGACCCATAATAAGCATAAGCCATCCCTTCATGAAGTTGCCCATTGGAATGGTACGGTATCCCTATAATAATATCCCCGTAGCCATCTCCATTCACATCACCTGCTGTTGACACGGAAAATGCTCCAACTGGAGATATCCAACTTGGTGATGAGGGTAACTTCATGAAGG
>CAZYQR010000426.1:0-2255 GCA_964649755.1 uncultured Maribacter sp.
CTGCCGGAGGAGGACGCTGTGGACCATCGGCGCGAGGACCTGTAGATTATCTGATGCTTTATTATCCATAATAGTTAAATTTTGTACACTAAAATTACAAATAAGTTGTTTTAAAATCAATGAATAGGATTAATTATAGATAATAAAACTATAAATTAGTAAAATGGTAGAATTAATAACTGTAAATTAAATTGAATTTACATATCATATGAAAAATAATCTGTATGAAATTTGATGAAATTGATATAAAACTACTGGCACTATTGCAAGAAGATTGCAAAAGGACAACAAAGGAATATGCCAATCATCTAAATCTTTCTGTAACAGCCGTATACGAACGCATTAAACGTTTGGAAAAATCAGGAATCATTACCAAATATGTGGCCCTTATTGATAAGAAGAAAGTAGATAAGGCCTTCGTTGTACTTTGTCACGTAAAATTAATTCAGCATGCTAAGGCTTATGTTTTGCAATTCGAAAAGGAAGTTCACCAATTACAAGAAGTGGTGGAGTGTTATCATACTAGTGGTGATTATGATTATATTTTGAAGATATATGTGCGTAATATGGAAGCCTATAGGGACTTTATGGTCACCAAATTAACCGCCCTAAATCATATTGGAAGTACACAAAGTTCATTTGTCATAAATGAAGTAAAGCATACTACCAGAATACCACTATAAAACCAGAAAATAGTACTAATTTTGTTGGTCAATAAAAATAATTTAGTACTATGACTCAATATGATGTGGCCATAATAGGTTCTGGACCAGGCGGATATGTTGCAGCTATTCGCTGTGCCCAACTTGGAATGAAAACAGCAATCATTGAAAAATACAGCACTTTGGGTGGTACTTGCCTGAATGTGGGCTGTATTCCATCTAAAGCTTTATTGGATTCTTCGCATCACTATGAAGATGCCGTGAAACATTTTGAGGAACACGGCATTGAAATTCCAGGTGAAGTAAAAGTTAATCTTGAAAAAATGATATCCCGCAAGCAAGGTGTTGTTGATATGACCACAAAAGGGATTCAATTTTTGATGGACAAAAATAAGATCGATGTTTACGAAGGTGTTGGTAGTTTTAAAGACGCAACCCATGTAAATATTACTAAAAATAATGGAAAGGTTGAAACCATTGCTGCCAAGAATTCCATTATCGCTACGGGCTCAAAACCATCAACTTTGCCTTTTATTATGTTGGATAAGGAGAGGGTCATCACCTCTACCGAGGCTTTAAAACTCAAGGAAATTCCAAAACATATGATTGTTATTGGCGGTGGGGTTATTGGTTTGGAATTGGGACAGGTTTATAAACGCCTTGGGGCCGAAGTCTCAGTTGTGGAATATATGGACCGAATTATTCCAACCATGGATGCAGGTTTGTCAAAGGAGTTGATGAAAACAATGAAAAAGCAAAAGGTGAAATTCCATCTTTCGCATAAAGTAAAATCGGTTGAAAGAAAAGGCAAAGAGGTCATTGTAAAAGCAGATGATAAAAAAGGCCAGGAAGTAGTTTTCACTGGTGACTATTGTTTGGTTTCAGTTGGACGTAGGCCTTATACCGATGGTTTGAATGCTGAAGCAGCTGGGGTTAAATTAGACGATAGAGGTAGAGTAGAAGTTAATGAGCATCTACAGACCAATGTTTTAAATATATATGCTATAGGTGATGTGGTACGTGGTGCAATGTTAGCCCATAAGGCGGAGGAAGAAGGTACTATGGTCGCCGAATTTATGGCGGGCCAAAAGCCTCATATCGATTACAACTTGATTCCTGGTGTGGTTTATACGTGGCCAGAAGTTGCAGCTGTTGGTAAAACTGAAGAGGAATTGAAGGATGCTGGGATTGCCTATAAGGTTGGACAATTTCCGATGCGCGCTTTAGGACGTTCTCGTGCGAGTATGGACGTTGACGGATTTGTTAAGATACTTGCCGATGCCACCACAGATGAGGTACTTGGAGTTCATATGATAGGTGCCCGTTGTGCTGATTTAATAAGTGAAGCTGTTACAGCAATGGAATTTAGGGCGTCTGCCGAAGATATAGCAAGAATGAGCCATGCACACCCAACGTACGCTGAGGCGATAAAAGAAGCTGCTCTTGCTGCAACAGAAGATAGGGCATTGCATATTTAGATAATAGTTTTGTCTGTACGTGCTAGTATTGTCCTGTCTTTAGAAGGATGGGAACATATATATAATTAAAAAATAGATTTGGTTATGCAAATAAACGATAAGACCGGGGTTAAGG
>CAZYQR010000427.1:0-2247 GCA_964649755.1 uncultured Maribacter sp.
GGACACAAGATTCAGGTTCATAATTAATGAAGCAAATCTTGGTACCTCGAAAAACTTTGATAAAGGAGTCAGGGCTTACTTAATTTAAAAGGTTATCTACTAAAGAAATTCACCAGTATCATCAACTTTAACTCTCATGGTTTTCTCTCCATTTTTAAGTTTTAGTTTATAGCTCTTATTGGCACCTTTCTTTTGGTTGTAAGTAACTCGGTAAACATCATTTACAATTTCCCATTTAGGGAACCTTTCAGCAACAGCATCCCTAACTGCGGTTGGTAGTTTAACATCTTCAAACTTTTCTATAGTTCTGATTATTTCACCTTCGGTATTATAGGCAGCAACTATTTTTCCTTCTGGAATAAAAAAGGATACCGTATAGTAGTCAAAATCATCTGAATAAAACTCAGAATTCTCCACGTTGTAAGCGGCAACCTTTCTTTCCAACATTTTTACTGGAATAGCCACCTCTTTAGAGTCGGTCGCATTTAGGTACTTATAATTGATAGCTGTTACGACAACTTCAGATAACTGTTCTACTTTCGGGACCTGTGCTAATACGGGGCTGGTTAGGCCAATGACAAATAAACCAATAATAAATTTTTTCATGATTTTAGATTTAAAGATTAACGAATGGGTGGACCAACATAAAAGATCTTACCGTTTATAATTTTAAAAGTAAATCAGAAATCAATATTCCACAATGATCTGAATCAGGCTGTTACATTTCGAAGAAAGTAGTATGGGAAACGATAGAAGGTTCTATTATAGAGTTAAATTAATCAAGGTCTTTTAATCTTCACCCATTTGAATTTAATTTTTTTGTAATCATTGGTTTCATAAACAACACCTAGGGTTTTTTTATCCAATTTCACCATGTCGGAATAGGCAGAGAACCCATTGTGTATTTTATAAAGAGGTTCCCAACGTTTTGACTCGTCATAGCTAGCCATTATGATAAGGTTCTCTCGTTTATTGACAGTTGAAGGGGTTGAGAACAATATCAAACTCGAATTCCATCGCAATAACGAAGACTGAACAATCGGGCTTGGAAATTTATCAGACTCGATAATGGGCTTGGTAAAAGTGAGTCCGCCATCCAAACTATAGGTTTCTCCTCTATTCTTTTCCCGCGAACCGCCAAGGTGGTCCCTAGTATTTACATAAATATGGCCATTGGTCAATTCTACGATAGTCGTTTCGTTGCTTTGTACAGCATCAGTCAAATCGTTGTCAACGGCTCCAATCTTCCACTGCTCTCCTTGATCATCTGAATAAATTAAGGCCATGCAATAGGCTTTTTGGCCTTTATCAATACTTATAGCCACTGGGGCTACCAATCGTCCTTTATGGTCACCATAACTTAGTTCAATGCCATGAACGGGTCCAATGGCATGCCATCGCCAATGGGGAAGTTTTACATCCTTGGTAATATCCTTTGGTATTGACCAGCTTTGACCATCATCATAGGAATAGGTTACATAGGCCTTGCGCTCATCCTTAGGGTCATATTCATTGTTTAAAATGTCATGTTCGCTTTGGGAAGTAATGTTGAATAAAAGAACAATTTTGTTCTTTTCCTTCACATATATAGGCACAGGATTTTGGACAGCTATGGTGTCCTTGTCAATCAAAATTTTGATGGGTTCCCAAGTTTTTCCCTTGTTGGTAGACCTTCGGTAAACCAGGTCTATATTACCGAAATCACTGGTAGAATTCTTTCTACCCTCTGCGAAAGCGACTAGGGCTTTTTTTGATTGAATTAAAGTAGGTATGCGGTATGAAAAATAACCATTTAATCCAGAATAAAATGGAATTGAAACATTACTTGAATCTTTTGAAAGGTCTATCGGAACCTGTGAGAATACTATATGGCATGCAATGAAAGCAATGAACAATAGAAATTTAAGGCTTCTATTCATTTGCAATATATTCATAATATGATTTTTCCATTAAATACATAGCCAATGAGCATATGGAGTTGTTTTAGGAGAAAACTAGGTCGATAAGCATGCCCATCTATCTTCTTTTTGAATGCTAAAAAGAATAAAGCGTAACCAAGATTAAAATAAATACCCTATCACTCGAGAGGTGTGGCTTTGGTGAGGACATCTGTGCCCAAATGTTTATCATCACTATTGTAATACCAAGCTCTTATTTTGGGCATTTTAATTCTAGCCACATTTTCTATTTCACTCAAAAGAATATACTCCCCATCATTTTTAGATTCGTCATGAAAGAATTGATAAA
>CAZYQR010000428.1:0-2241 GCA_964649755.1 uncultured Maribacter sp.
AATCCAAAGGTCAAGCAGAGTGAAATGAGTGATTTATTCATATTATGTATCGTTCTTTTATTCAATAAATAAGAATATACAAGGTAATAAAATGAAGTCAGATTTGTTGTCAGTATTATAGCAAAGAATTCGATAATAATGAAAGTCCAAATGGGCTTAACCTATTACAAACCCCCTCTTTTTAACCCAGAAAAAAGCAAATATTATATTGGGAACCCAACATAACCATGCCACAATGCGGTAGGCAACCTCAAAGTCATCAAAAACAATATTCAAAATAGGCAACCAAATTCGCAGTGTAACTGCTGCAAAGCATGCAGCATAACTATAGATCATAAAGCCTTTGTGCAAGGATATGTCTTTATTACGAACTGCGATGTATGCTCTTAAAGTTGTGAAAAGCCAAAATATACCCAGACCAATAAATCCTAATGAAGCTATAATACCTCCGGTGGCATTAAAGGCAATATAAATTCCGCAAATACCACTAATTATCACAGCGATGAGATAAAGCTTACCAACATTTCTATGCATTATTAAATTTGCATTTCTAAGTTTCTTACTAAACTGCATCCATCCTATTAGTAGGGCCAATCCACCGAGTAAAATATGCCCATAGAATCCAATATTCCAAAGCGTATTGGTAAGTAATTCATCACTTTTGGATGCTAGAAGGCCAAACTCCCTATCTACAACAAAATAGGTCAAGGGATATAACCCAACTGCTATGGCCAGAACAACAAATACAAACCAAGAAACTTTGTTCGTCTTATTCTTCATTTTACTATTTATATCTCCAACTTGTTAAATCAGCTCCTTTAGGCGCACTTTCGGCTATACGCTTCATGATTTTTGGAACGTACATTGAGTTATATCGCATACGACTAATGGCATTTGGTTGTTCAGGATCACCGTTCCAACAATGCTCTGCTTTATCGCCATAAGTTACCTCGCCTTCATAATAGGGATCCGTTGTGTTCTCTAAAAAATCCTCCATTAAATACACAGCATTATTGAGATAATAATTATCCATATCGCCACAATAAATATGTATTTTACCTTTTAGATTATCGCCCAATTTGTCCCAATCGCGCTCTAAAATATATCGAAGATCAAAATTCTCTTTCCAATATTCAGCGACCTTATGGTCAATATCTCCGGTCATTTTATCCCAAAGTCGAACAGGATAGCCATCGTCACCTTGGGGCGAATAGGTTGCTTCCCAAATATCCCATTGTTGCCCTGATCTTGACTTATCACCCAAAACCAATTCTAGATGATTTCCCTGACGCAAAGTAGATTGTATTTGACCCAAATAATTGCGATGCGCAGGCACTTCAAGTTTTTTGTGCTCACTTTGATAGTAATATGCATTTTCATCCTCGTATATATTGGTAAGGCAATAAGCCCTAAAATCAATAGGGTCGGGACAAGCTGCGAAACAGCCATTGTATTCCTCTGGATATTTGACTTGCACTGCCAAGGCCTCCCAACCACCCGTTGAACCTCCGTATAAAAAGCGTGACCATCCTTCGCCCATTCCCCTGAATTGTTTTTCAATTTCAGGAATAAGCTCATAGGTGATAGCATCACCATAAGGACCTTGGCTGGCAGAATTCACTGCATATGAATCGTCGTAATAAGGGGTAGGATGTTGTATTTCAATAATCAGAAACCTTGGAAAATCAGGTTCATTCCATCGTTTATAAAAATCGTATGATTCCTGTTCTTGGATAATATTATAACCTTCCATGTTAAAGCGGGCAGCGTATTCCGGTTTCATATTAGGATCCGGGGGAGTGGTCCTAAAGCCTCCAAAATCGGATGGAAAATGACCATGGAAGACCATCAAAGGATATTTGGCTTCCGGATGTTCATTGAACCCTTTGGGCAATAACACATGGGCACCTAAATATACATCCCTACCCCAAAATTCGGATAGTTTCTCAGATTTCACTTTTATATGTTTTATCCATTCAGTATCCGCTGGCTCTTCAATCGGTGGAACGACTTGGTCCATGACCACAGCAACATTATGGATACCCTTCTCAGTTACATTTATTTTGAAAGGTTTGCTATATACATTACCTGGAGACCTACTCCATTGTTGACCTTCGCCATTATCCATGGGAAGTTTGACCGTATGACCTGATGAAAGATCAAAGGTCTCATAAACATGCAATAATGCTTGCACATTATACTCACCTGGAGGCACATCGGCAAGGATGTTGTTTTAATGGG
>CAZYQR010000429.1:0-2223 GCA_964649755.1 uncultured Maribacter sp.
GTAACGCTGGGTCGCCATCCAGTTTGGAAACGAATCGGTCAGATCGAACAGTGCCCAGTCGTGATTGGCACGCCGCGTGCAAATATACAATCTTTTAAATCTTTTTTAATCGTTTTATATTCTAATTTTTATGAATTAACTTGCCCCTTTTATTTACTTTCGTAAGTGTTTCTTACAGAGAATAATACGCGCATTTTATATAAAATCAAAATACTAATACTCCTAATAGTTCAAATAAAAATATTCATGAATCCATTTAAGTTTATCGCCTTTAATTTTTTCCTATTGCTCTTTGTTGCCTGCGGTAGTGGTAACACCTCAGCATCTTCGCTTTTTGAAATTCAAGTAGAAGGCAACAAAACAGATTTTCAACAAAATCAATCGGTGGGCGTTGCCATAAAAAACAAAAAAGAAAAATCAATTGGTAATATCAACTATAGCATTGATGGTAAAGAGCTTCAAGTTAGCGGAAATAAAATCACTCTTGACTTGCCAACATTGGGTAACAAAACTTTAAAAGCAACTATTAGTTATGACGAAAACACAGTCGAAGTTTCAAAAAAAATTAAGGTTTTAGCACCAAACGTACCGGCATTATACACTTATGAAATAATAAAGGAATACCCACATGATATAAAAGCATATACACAAGGCTTGGAATTTTATAATGGCGTACTTTATGAAAGCACTGGTAAAAAAGGAAGGTCTTCTTTGAGGAAAGTAGATTATAAATCAGGTAAGGTATTGAATCAAATAGATTTGGAAAACACACAATTTGGGGAAGGTATAACGATAATGAACAATAAAATCTATCAATTGACCTGGCAAAACGGAATGGGTTTTGTTTACGATCTTAATGACTTTAAAAAGACAGGTAGTTTTCAATATGGCCAAAGTAAAGAAGGATGGGGCCTCTGCAATGACGGTAAAAAAATATTCAAGAGCGATGGTACCGAAAAAATTTGGTTTTTGAATCCTGATACGCTGGCCGAAGAAGGGTACATTGAAACTGTCACCAATAAATCAATATTTAATAAAGCAAATGAACTTGAATATATTAACGGAAAAATATATGCCAATGTGTATCAAAAACCGAGCATGATGATCATTGATGCAAAAAGTGGAGCTATTGAAGGCGTCATAAATTTTGGAGGATTAAAGGAAAAAGTCACCAAACATACTGATTTAGATGTACTTAATGGAGTTGCATATCATCCCGAACGTAAGACATTTTTTGTTACTGGTAAAAATTGGGACAAGTTGTTCGAGGTGAAAATCATTAAAAAATAATGGAGAGCTTTGAAAAAAGAATTATCGTTGCCCAAGAAGATCTAGACGATCTTGACCACGTTAATAATGTGCGTTATGTACAATGGATCCAAGATATTTCAAAGGAACATTGGCAGACTGTGGCACCAGATGAGATGAAGGCTGGTATTCTCTGGGTAGTCAAAAACCATAATATAGATTATGTAAGTTCGGGGGTTTTAGGTGATGAAATATTAATTAGAACCTATATTGCTGAAACAAAAGGGGCTATTTCAGTGCGATGTGTAGAAATGTACAATGACAAAACAAATCAACTTTTGGTGCGTTCACTTACTGAGTGGTGCTTACTTAATGCCCTTACTTTAAAACCCATACGTATTTCAGAGGCGATAAAGATGGTATTTGTTAGCGAGTAAACGAAATCCTAAAAAAATGCAACGGTATCTATATCTCATATCCGCCATGCTCCTTGTTATCCTATGGAGTTCGTGCAGAAAAGATTTTGAATATACCCCCAGTGCTGGGAACTTGGGATTTTCAAAAGATACCGTATACCTCGATACCATTTTCACCAATATAGGAAGTAGCACCTACACCTTGAAAGTATATAATCCAAACCGTGATGATATTGAAATCCCTACTATTGGATTAAAACAAGGTCAGAATAGCAAGTATAGATTGAATGTTGATGGTGTTGCCGGCAAAGAATTTGTAAATATTCCCATTCTAGCCCAGGACAGTCTTTTCATTTTTATTGAAACCACCTACGACGTTATTAACAATGCAGAAAATGAATTCTTGTATACAGATGTTATTGAATTTGATTCAGGGGTGAATCTACAAGAAGTACCCTTGGTAACCTTGGTCAAAGATGCCATTTTCCTTTATCCTTCTACCCTATCAGATGGAACAAAGGAAACCATTAGCTTAGGTATTGATTTAAATGGCGAGGAA
>CAZYQR010000430.1:0-2220 GCA_964649755.1 uncultured Maribacter sp.
GCATAAGGCATTAAAAATGGAAGGTCAAGTACCCCCTGACTAAAATATTCTTCTAACTTAAATGAAAAACCGACGGGGTCATTCAGTTTGATAAAACCGCTAATTATAAACAAAACCCCAACAAATATTCTTGAAAAAGCTACTAGATATTTCATTCAGAATCTTCGTTTAAATGAATCATTGCAAATACTGCGTAATTTACCATATCCTGATAATTGGCATCTATGCCTTCACTGACCAAAGTTTTTCCTTGGTTATCCTCAATCTGTTTTACTCGCAAAAGTTTTTGCAAAATTAAATCGGTCAAGGAACTCACACGCATATCTCTCCAAGCTTCCCCATAGTCATGATTTTTATTTTCCATGAGCGATTTTGTTTTCATAGTGTGTTCATCGTAAAGAATCAAAGCCTGTTTATCTGATAAATCAGGTTGATCAACCACGCCTTTCTGCAGTTGTATAAGAGCCATAATCGAGTAATTGATGATTCCAATAAACTCCGAACGCTCATCTTCATCTACTTTCCTTACCTCATTTTCCTGAAGGCCCCTTATACGCTGAGCTTTGATAAAAATCTGATCTGTTAAGGAAGGTAACCTAAGAATACGCCATGCACTACCGTAATCTTTCATCTTTTTTTGGAATAAATCCCTACAAATCTTTATAACGGCATCGTATTGTTCGGAAGTTTGCTGCATGTAGTTTATTTAACACTATTTAAACAGTAAAAAGATAAAGCAACTTCGTCTCTTAAGCCTCAGTTTAATATTCAAATGGTATAATTTGCGTAAATTTCGCCTAAAATATTGTAAACGTCAAAGTTCGTGTTTTAAAGTTGGTTTATCAAATTTTATAATGTCAACTTTGAAGCTTAATTTAACCGTATGACCCTGAATTGCAATGGAAAACTTATAGATTTATCCACTCCAAAAATAATGGGTATACTGAACCTTACCCCCGATTCATTTTTTGATGGCGGAGAATATAGCGATGAGAAAAGTATATTAATCCAGGTTGAAAAGATGCTCAATGAAGGAGCCACTTTCATAGATATAGGGGCTTACAGTTCAAGACCGGGAGCAGCTTTCATTTCTTTTGAAGAAGAATTATCGAGAATAGTTCCAATAATTAAATTGATAATCGAGGAGTTTCCTGAAGCCATTTTGTCCATTGATACTTTTCGGAGCAAGGTGGCAGATGCCTGTTTGATAGAAGGTGCAGCAATAATCAATGATATTTCTGCAGGAATCCAGGACAATGAAATGTTCAATATAATCTCAAAACATGGGGTGCCTTATATCATGATGCACATGAAAGGTACGCCACAGAACATGCAGCAGAATACTGATTATGATGATTTATTGATTGCCATTTTGTACTATTTCTCAGAACGAATTGCCAAGGCTAAAGAACATTATATAAATGACATCATTGTTGACCCTGGATTTGGCTTTAGCAAAACCCTGGAACAGAATTATGAGCTATTACAAAAAATGGATTTATTACAGTCTCTTGACCTTCCAATTCTAGTTGGTCTTAGCAGAAAATCAATGATTTATAAGGTTTTGGGAAATAGTCCCCAAGACGCACTTAATGGTACAACTGCATTAAACATGCTAGCCCTACAAAAAGGAGCCAAAATCCTTAGGGTTCATGATGTTGGAGCCGCTATGGAATGTGTTAAATTAAATGACCATCTTATCTAAAACTTTGATAGCTACTTTGTTCATCAAATTTTATTAATTTTACAAAAACCACTAGGATTGGATTTTTTGAATTTTCTCGACTTTAAGATTACCGATATTATCGACATTATCTTAGTCGCCGTACTTCTCTATTACATCTACAAACTCGTTCGCGGTTCGGTTGCAATTAACATTTTCATCGGTATAGTTATTATTTGGGGCTTTTGGAAGCTCACCGAACTACTTGAAATGGAAATGATAAGTAGCATGGTAGGTGGTTTTATGTCAGTAGGATTAATTGCCTTGATCGTTGTCTTTCAGCAGGAAATTAGAAAATTCCTTTTAATGATTGGTTCTACCAACTTTGCAAACAAACGTAATTTTATTCGTCGTTTTCGATTTTTAAGACCCGAAGGAATAACTACCAGTAACGACATTGATGCCATTTTAGGTTCTTGCGAAATTATGGCAAATACTAAAACAGGGGCAATCATTGTTATAAAACGAAACAATTCCTTGGATTTTGTAAAATCAAC
>CAZYQR010000431.1:0-2217 GCA_964649755.1 uncultured Maribacter sp.
ATTTCTTTAACCAACATTTGGGAACCTTCCAACCTATTGTTTTGGCTCATTTCCTATATTTGTGACGAGAATTATAAGCAATGGGAAATTTTTTTAACTTTTTAAGAAGTAGGTCTTTTTTAATACAATTGGGTCTGGCTCTTGTGGTAACAGTAGTGCTGGTGTTATTAGCTTTACGATGGTTGAACAGTTCTACCAAGCACGGAGAATTTGTTCAAGTGCCTGATTTTGCAAAGATGTCTGTTATGGACATGCGAATGGCTGTTGAGGACGCTGGTTTGCGTTACGAAGTATTAGATTCAGCCAATTATAACCCTGATTATCCAAGATTTTCAATTATTGAACAGGACCCTAAAGCTGGTAGTAAAGTCAAGGAAGACAGAAAAATATACTTTACCGTGAACCCTTCAGGGTATAAAAAAGTTACGGTCCCCAATATAATCCAGGTTACCCAACGTAACGCCTCATCTATGCTAAAAGCTGTAGGTTTGGATGTGCAGCGTGTATCCCATATAGATGAACTTGGTAAGGACATGGTCTACTATATAAAATATAAGGGCAAGATTATAAATCCTGGACAAAAATTACCTAAAACTTCTAAAATTGAATTGGTCTGTGGTAATGGTACTATTCCTGATCGAGCTCAGATCAAAGCAGATTCCAATTAAAATATGGGACTAATAGAGAAGCCGGAACCCAATGAAGAAGAACTTTTTGAACACCATAAGTTTTTGGCTTCAAAGGGCCAAGAGCCCCTAAGGGTAGATAAGTTCTTAATGAACTTTATTGAAAATGCCACGCGTAATAAAATTCAACAGTCGGCAAAAGATGGCCATATTTGGGTCAATGATAACATTGTAAAACAGAATTACAAAGTAAAAGCTGGCGATGAGGTAAAAGTTCTTTTTGAACACCCGCCTCATGAACTTTTGCTTATACCTGAGGATATTCCGTTAGAGATTGTTTATGAGGATGATGCTTTGCTTGTAGTTAATAAACCTGCTGGGATGGTAGTGCATCCCGGTCATGGGAATTATGCTGGAACTTTAATAAATGCGCTTTTATTTCATATCAAGGATTTACCCGCAAACAGTAATGAACGGCCTGGCTTGGTGCATCGCATAGACAAGGATACCTCAGGACTTTTGGTAGTTGCCAAGACTGAAGCTGCAATGACACATTTGGCAAAACAATTTTTTGATAAAACTTCCGAAAGGGAATATATTGCCTTGGTCTGGGGAAATGTTGAAGATGATAGTGGAACTGTTGAAGGGCATATTGCCAGAAATCCTAAAAACCGATTGCAAATGCAGGTTTTTCCAGAGGGTGATCAAGGTAAAGAAGCGGTAACCCATTTTAAGGTTTTGGAAAGATTGGGTTATGTAACCCTGGTTTCATGTAAATTGGAGACAGGTAGAACACACCAGATTCGCGCTCATATGAAATATATTGGCCATACGCTTTTTAATGATGAACGCTATGGAGGTGATAAAGTATTGAAAGGCACAACATTTACCAAATACAAACAGTTTGTTGATAATGCGTTTAAAATTCTTCCAAGGCAGGCGTTACATGCCAAAACTTTAGGATTTGTTCATCCTTTAACAGGAGAGCACATGCGTTTTGATTCAGAAATACCAGAGGATATGGCCAATTGTATCGCAAAATGGCAGGACTATGCAAGGCATAGCAAGTAAGCATAAATTATAGCTATACTTCTATTAAAAACTACTTTTAAAAGGGATAGGAATGTCTGATATTCCTTTCTATTTTTATGCTTTAAATAGATTGATATGAAAATTGTAATCTCTCCAGCAAAATCGCTAGATTTTGAAAGTGAATTGCCAACAAAAATTTACTCCCAACCTCATTTTTTGGAGCAGGCTGAAAGGTTGAATAAGGTTTTGGTGAAAAAGAGGCCAAGAGCATTGTCAAAATTAATGGGGATTTCAAATAATTTGGCGGAACTCAATTGGGAACGCAATCAAAAATTTTCGATTCCGTTTGACCCTACTAATGCCAGACCAGCTATCTATGCATTTAACGGTGATGTTTATCAAGGTTTGGATGCATATTCCATCCCGGAAATTAAATTAGATGGCCTGCAAGATACTTTGCGAATATTATCGGGGTTATATGGTGTTTTGAAGCCGTTGGATTTGGTTCAACCCTATCGCCTTGAAATGGGCACTCCATTAAAAATGGGGCGAAAGAAAA
>CAZYQR010000432.1:0-2212 GCA_964649755.1 uncultured Maribacter sp.
GTCCCTTCGCGGTTTGAAAATCCCGACCTTAATCACCCTCTATAATAAGCCCTTGTTATCCAATGGCGTAAGCCAGCATCAAACCATTCAACTCTAAAAACAAAATCAACACCATGAACGCCAAAAATATCAGCATTTGCATGATTTCACTCTGCTCGGCTGCGTCACTTCACGCAGAAAATTCCGATCTTGGAGAGCAGTCACTTGACCAGGCCATAGATGACCCTACGGCCTCGTTGATGGCGTTGCAGATAACAGATTTGTATACATCGAGCCATCATGGCCTATCTGGTGAAGATGCGAATTCCGTGATTTTACGCTCGTCGATTCCATTTAAACTAGGAGAAACAAATCATATTTTCCGCGCAACGCTTCCCTTCATCACTGATAGTCCATTCACCGATACGGGGATTTCAGATATGACATTATTTGATCTCATGGTCTTTAATAAATCGTGGGGGAGATGGGGAGTGGGGCCTGTGGCTCTTTTACCTACCGGTGGTTCGAGCCGAGGGGCTGAGAATTGGGCAGTAGGTCCTGCGATTGGTTTTATCGTGCAGCATGAGAAATGGTTGCTGGGTCTGTTTAACCAACCCCCTATCTCCTCCTCGCATGATGCTCTCGACCACCTCACTCAAAAAGCAAATTCCTAGCAGTAATACTCTCTACTAGCAGCACATGTTCACAACCAATCTAAAAAAAATCATTCCACGAAAGCTACGCACATTACTAGCCATTACCTTTTGCATCTCGCTAGGTGCACAGCCTGCAATCGCAAATGATCCATCTCTCTATCTCCTATGCGTGGGGGCAGAACCTTGGTTACAAAAAGAAGGAAAACGCGACCTCTACGGGCAAGACGCAGTTTTCGTAGCAAAAGCATTCTCCGCAGCTCATCCCTTTTATAAAGCAGTCCATTCAAAAGTCTTAACAGAAAAGAAGGCCACCCCTAAACGGGTAATCGATAGCCTGTCATGGATGGCTGAAAAAATGCAAAAGAACGATGTCGCCATAGTTTTCTTCTCCACACATGGGACTTTTGATAAAAAAAATGGCTTCTACGTAGACCTCTACGCGGAGGACCCCAAACAAGTTAGCTCTAAATTATTCGCCCGAGACCTAAACCCAGCGCTAGCCAAAATCAAAGGCAAAGTCATCCTCTTTATCGACTCCTGTGAAGCTGGCGGAATCTTAAACCCGCTTTCACATGCAAAGAACAACACAACATTCCTTCTTGCATCAAAAACCACAGAAAGCTCGTATGGCCAGTCATCAAGTAAAACTCGCCCACATGGTCACTTTGTTGCCGCTATGTGCGAAGGATTACGCGGACTAGCAGATCAAAACAAAGACGGCATTGTTACTCTAGGCGAATTAAGTCAATTCATGCCTGCTCACACAAAGAAACTGGAGAAAGAACAAACCTGCGTCTTCCAAATCAAACAAGAGCACAAAAACATCCAAATTACTAAAGTCGATAAACACGCTTTAGCACACCTTTATCAAAAAAAGCTCACTTCCCGAAACCCATTCGGCCTGAAAGACATCATTATCCCCAGAGGCTTCACAGCGGCAAAGAACCTCGCAAAGACCACTAAATTTTCAAGCTCTCCCAAAGACCCCAATGCTTCGAATTGGAATAAATCTGGCAACATCAAAAAGGCATCAAGCATTGATGGGAAATGGCAATGCAGATGGAACGATAGCTCGGATCCAAATTCTTGGAATACCTGTAAAGCCGATATCAAAACTGTAGACAAGCAAATTTTCATCCAAGTCCAAGACGGTTCCTACCGCTACCTTATGGCTTTACCACAACTTCCCATAGGCAAGACCCTTGAAGGTGCCTATATCGATCAAAAAACCCCAAGTGATATAAATCCCTTCATAGCCAAAGTCTACAACAATAGGCGCATTGACGGCAGATGGAACGGCGGCAGATGGGACTTCAAAAGGTAGTCATCCCCACCATCTCTTAAATCCAGCTCTCTCCATAAACTACAATAGTTCGGTGATCTGTAAGCTCATGCGGAATCTTTAGGTTTAATTTCAAGGTTCGGTTGGAGTTTATTCGACTCAAACGCTGACCTGTTTCGTGCCACGAGCAACCATAAGCCCTAGTCGCTCAATCATTATCGCTTCGGAATCCAGTGCTTCATCGGCATGATCTTTACGGTTCTTTTCCAAGTATTTGATTTGAAACCAAAGAGCA
>CAZYQR010000433.1:0-2209 GCA_964649755.1 uncultured Maribacter sp.
AATCTACCTGATTCGTCAACAGGATATTCGAGCATATTACCAGAAATATAACATGCCACTAAAACCCTACCACGTAAAACTTCAATATGGCATGGGCACCCGCCCTTAATTGGTTGTTCATTTAAAAATTTCAATGAAGAATCATCATTAATTTTATAGGCCTGCACAACTGGATTTTCCTCTTCAATTACCTCAGTGTTACAGTACAAATATTTGTTGTCGGCACTTAGTGTAAGGTAACTTGGACTGATTATTTTTTTACTATGCAAAACAGAAAGTTCGCCAGTCTCTTCGTTCAATTGAACGGTAGAGATTCCTTCCCCGGAACCTACAATTTCTGGAGCGAGAAATTGAGTATAACTGCCAATAAAGAAAGTTGTTAAAGCCATTCTACGTTATTTCAATTGTTTCAATTCGATTTTATTTTGTTCTGGTATTGAGCAATTTGCTGTTCATCATACCCACAGAATTCACTTAGAATCTCATCGCAATGCTGATTCAATAGTGGCGCCGGTCTAAAAATTTGTTGAGGTGTATCGCTAAACGAACTTGAAAACCCTGTAGTTTTTACCTCACCAATAGTAGGATGCTCATAATTAATGATCATTTGATTGTGCGCAACCTGAGGATCATTGACCATTTCATCAAATGTATTTACCTGCGAACACCATACATCATTTTCCAATAGAACATTCAACCATTCTTCAGTCTTTTTTGTTTTGAAAACCTCATCTAAATCTTGGCGTATTGCATCACGGCCTTCAATAATATTGTTTGAGTCAAATTCCGCTTTATCGTATTTATCCAAACCTACTATAGTTGCGATTTTTCGAACTGAACCCATTCCTATAGCTATATAGCCATCTTTTGTATTATAAAGACCATAGGGAGCACCCAACCAGGGGTTTGGTATTCCACTTTCACTTCGCTCAGGATTTTTCCCTTTATATAGGTAAGCTGTGATTTCCTGAATATGAAATCCAATAATGGAATTCAACAAGTTTGTTTCTATTTTCTGTCCTTTGCCCGTTTTTTCACGACTATAAATTGCCGCTAATACGGTTTGCACAATATTCAAGCTTGTTAACAAATCTGCCTGACCCACAGCAGTCACAACTGGCGGTGTTCCTTTCTTGCCATTTAACGCCGCAGTACCACTAATAGATTGTGCTAATAGGTCTTGACCTGGTCTTTTCAAATAAGGACCCGATGAACCATAACCTGAGCTTGAACAATAAATCAACCTTGGATTTATTTCCTTAATCAGATCATAACCTAGCCCAAGTCTTTCCATAACTCCGGGTCGAAAATTTTCAATTAAAATATCCGCCTTTGCGATAATATCAAGTACAATTTGCTTGCCCTCTTCGTCTTTAAGATCAACAGCAATGCTTCTCTTGTTCCGATTAAAACTTATGAAGGAGATACTCTCTCCTTTTGGATATAAGTTTCCGTAGGAATAGTGCCGCATCCAATCGCCCTTTTTTGGCTCTATTTTTATAACATCGGCTCCCATATCACCCAACATTTGAGTTGCCCAAGGCCCTTGTGCTAGCTGAGAAAAATCAGCCACCACCAATCCATTCAATGGGCCATTGCTATTATCCTTACTTTCCATTCTTATCAATAAAAGTTTGTATCGCGTCTTTTGCTTCTTTAGCTAAAAAAAGTTTGGCAACCGTTTTACCTTCTTCTTCTATATGCTGATGAAAAGAAGGATGGGTTATACTCAGGTTAGCCAATCTTTTTAATTCTTTTATAGCCTTTTTTGGCCTTCTAGAAAGCTTTTTAGCAAAATCAGACACCTCTTTTTCAAAGGAATCATCTTCAACCAATAGGTTTACAATTCCCCAATCAAGAAAGGTTTTCGCACTATATTGTTTTCCTGTAAACAGCACTTCTTTCGCCCTATTTATTCCTATTTTTTGAGTCAGTCGCTGTGTACCGCCACCACCCGGAACAAGACTTAGAAATACTTCAGGAAGTCCCATTTTGGCTGATTCTTTCGCTACTATTAAATCACAAGCCATGGCAATTTCAAATCCACCTCCTAGGGCAAATCCGTTCACAGCAGCTATCCAAGGAATATCAGCATTCTCAATAGCATCATACAATTTTATACCTTTCTTTTGGAAAGCATCAAACTGTTCTGGTGTTTGACTCCCATACTCCTTAATATCGGCCCCTGCCATAAATGCCCTTTCCGAGC
>CAZYQR010000434.1:0-2204 GCA_964649755.1 uncultured Maribacter sp.
TCTTTATTCTATGAACGATTAAGAAGTTTCAAATCCGGTCATCTTCTGGATAAATATTCAATAGATTTTTAATCCTCTTTTTTAATCTTTAGTTAAAAGATTAGTAACTGGGTTTGGGTAAAAATTTATTGATTGTGAAAGTGTTTCACTCAATGATTAGTTCTACTTGTCTTTTCTATCAAGAATTTTTTCAATTTCATCCATGACACGGTTCATGGAAACAATAGTTTTATCAAATGCTTCAGAACTTGTCATGTCAATTCCAGCTTTTTTTAATAATTCAATAGGATAATCAGAACCTCCTGAACTTAAAAATGCCAAGTAATTTTCGATAGCTCCATCTTCTTTACTCAATACTCTTTCTGCAAGTGAATTAGATGCTGTAAATGAAGTACTGTATTGATATACATAAAAATTGTAATAAAAATGAGGTATAAAAGCCCACTCCATATTTATGTAATCATCTACGTAACAAACACCTTCCTCATGTCCATAATATCTTTTTACAATATCCATATACATTTCAGATAAAACCTCTCCAGTTAATGGTTTTCCAGCTTGGACAGCCTCATGTATTTTCAATTCAAATTCAGCAAATTGAGTTTGACGGAATAATGTTCCTTTGAAACCATCTAATCTTTTCATGAGTAAAGATAATTTTACATCATCATCTTTTATAGTTTTAATCATATAGTCAAATAATAATACCTCATTGAAAGTAGAAGCAACTTCAGCAACAAAAATAGTATAGTTCGCTAATGGAAATGGTTGTGTTTTATTTGAGAAATAACTATGCATAGTATGACCCAGTTCATGTGTTGTTGTACTTACATCTTCGTATAAACCATTGTAATTAAGAAGCATAAAAGGGTGTCCTTCATAAAAAGCTCCATTCGAATAAGCACCTGATCTTTTGGCTGTTGTTGGATAAACATCAATCCAACTTTCAGAAAACGCCTTTTTTATTGTGGCAACATACTCTTCTCCTAGGGGTTCAAGAGATTTTAAAATTATTCCTTGTGCTTCATCAAAATTGTATTGCAAATCGACTCCTTTTGTAACAGGAGCGTATAAATCTAGGTATTTTAATGTGTCAAGTCCCATCATACGTTTTTTAATTTCTAAATAACGATGAAAAGCAGGAAGGTTCTTATTTACATTTTCAACCAATGAATGATATACTGATGTTGGAATATTTTTTGGCTTGAGTGCAGCTTCCAATGATGATTTGTAATGACGAGCTTTTGAATTGAAAAGTGCATTTTTTACTTGTCCGTACAATAATTCACCAAAAGTTGCTTGATAATTTTTATAATTATTCCAAAACTCATCAAAAACAAGTTCTCGATCGTAACGATTTGTAGAAGAACGATATTTGGCATAGCTCGAATTGGATAGAATCACTTTTTCTCCAGAGCTCAAAACAACTTCAGGGTTAGGCATTTCTGCATTGCTGAATGTACTATAAACTGAAGATGAAATCCCTGATGACATACCGGAAAGCGCAAGTATTCTTTCTTCCGGCTCACTTAATGTATGCTCTTTTTGAAGATAAAGATCTTTTAAATATTTCTTATACACAAGGAGTCCTGATTTCTCATTAATAAAACCTTCAATCACACTCCATTCTATACTCAAAATTTCAGGATCGACAAAGGCTAACTTTGAACTAAAATCAGAGAATATTTGTTGCAACTCCTTTTTCATACCAGAGTATTTCATGTCTCGCGTATCCAAATCAGAATGCATACTAGCATAACTATAAAGTTTCGAAGCCTCTTTTCCAATCTTAGATGAAAGTTCAAGATATGCCAATAATTCATCTGCGGATTGAGTAAGTTTCCCTTTAAACTTTTCCATTTCGGGAAGTTTGGCTACTAGCTCATCCTTTGCTTCTTTCCATGAATCTTCTGAGTCATAGATGTCAGCAAGATTCCATTTGTATTTTTCGTCAATTTCAGATCTGTCTGTTTGGGCAATAATTTTCAGGCTAAAAACTAGTGTTAATAGAAGAGATAAGATGATGGTATTCTTTAAAGCTCTCATATTTTTATATTTTTAATAAATTTAGAACAAACGATTAATGTTTCAAAGATTATTTATGAATTTATATCATTTCTAAATAATTTATTAGAAACAGCTTACAAGGTTCTGTCAGCATAACTATATTATCTCCCATTTTCTGATAATTTGAGGCTCTTATC
>CAZYQR010000435.1:0-2203 GCA_964649755.1 uncultured Maribacter sp.
CTCAAAACTTTCTAAAAAATCAAAAAGAAAAACCAAATTCAACCCATCCTGTTTTTCTAATCCCAACAATTCGCGCATATGCCTGTGAGATCCAAAGACCTCACCTACCATGAATCTACCATCAGAATACGATTCAAGTATTTCTCGTAATTCTTTAGCAAATTCCAGAACCTCGGGTTGATGGAAATTATACTTGTGTTCTTCAAAAGCCCATTTACCTTCATTCATATTATTTAAACCGAATAATGATGCAGGATTGTCAGGATAACTCGTGTCTTCAAAAATGAAATTAAAGATGTCTAGCCTAAACCCATCTACGTCCTTATCTAACCAGAATTTTACAGTTTCGAAAATTTCAGCTTTCACCTCAGGATTAGACATGTTTAAATCTGGTTGGAATGGTAGAAAAGCTGCATAATAATATTGATCCCTTTCCTTTACATAATTCCATCCTGAGATTTGTCCCAAAATATTTTTCCAGTTATTGGGAGGGTTATTACCTTTACCATCCTTCCATACATACCAATCACTTTTTGGGTTATCTTTTGAGCTTTTTGATTCCAAAAACCAAGGATGTTCATTAGAAGTATGATTTAATACGAGGTCAAAAACAATTTTCATATCAAGTTTATGAACTTCGTTTATCAAGCTATCCACTAGAACTAAATTCCCATATTCGGGTTGTATAGATTGATAGTCGCTTATATCGTAACCGTGGTCTTTTTGGGGGCTTTTAAAGAAAGGAGAAAACCAAATGGTCTCAAAACCAACAGATTTTATATAATCTAATTTACTTATTATACCACTTATGTCCCCAATTCCGTCTCCATCGCTATCTTTAAAGGACCTAGGATAAACTTGATACACTGATGTTTGCTTCCACCAATTTTTAGAGTCGCTTGTATCATATTTAGGAGTAACTTGACTAGGTAATTCGTCTAAAAGTGCTTCATTATTATGATTATCTGCTAGGTTCAGCCAGATGACATAAGTGAGAAATAATAGAATCAAACCAATAATAATTGCTGTATACTTCAATATTCGTCTCATGTTTTTATTACTTTTTTAGATTTCAAAACTTTTTATATTTGCTTTTATGTTGATCAAGGATTATTAGAACCAGTTTTACTAGGTGCTATTGAAATCAAAAATTGCCCATAACGGCCGTGGCTAAAGCTCGTTTTAATGCGTCTTTAGCTTTTGTTGTGTGCTGGATTTTTTTCAATTGTTAAGGTAATTAGTTGAAAGAGCTTAAATAAGTAATTTACCTTTCTTTCTATTTTAAAGTTGAGTGTATTGAGATAATGTTCAAAATCGGATTCAATAAACTTAAGATAATATTTACTTTCATAAATATTAATCAAATGCGAAGAAATTATTCTTAATAAATTATTTTGAGGTGAGTCATACTCAAAAATGTAAAGTTTTCCGTCTTTTTTTAAAACCCGCTTAGCCTCCTTCAAAACAGAAGTCCTTATCTCTAACGGCATATCATGCAACCCTAAACTTATTGTAATTACATCAAATTCATCGTCATCAAACTCCATCTTACTTGCATCCATATGTAATAAAGTTAGATTGTCATTTGTCCTTTTCTTTTCAGCAACACTGAGCATCTTTAATGATAAGTCAATTCCCACAACTTTTTTTGCTGTGGAGCTCAAAGCGACCGCCAAACTTCCTGTTCCGGTTGCCACATCCAAAACAGATTTATTTATTGGGTTTATTTCTTGAGTAATTTTTCTTCTTATATTAGATAGTATAATTTCAAACCCATCATAAACCGGAGCCCATCGTGAAAATAGTTTGTCATTATACTCTTTGTATTCTTTCACTTTTTACATTTTGTTTTCTTGCACACAACGTTTAGGCTATGATTCCGTTGTGAGTAAAGTTCCACCGGAACTTTGTGAATAGGAATCAGCCGTTTAAATGTACTATTTTATTTTGAAGTGGGCAGGCGCAATGGATTATAGCCTTTGTTACCTGATGGCTTTCTATTAATTTGAGTAAGTAATGTTGTCAGATTGGGCACCTCTTTTAATATAAATAGAACAAGCAATAATCCAGATGATAAATATTCCTTCAATAATTCGCTGAAATAAGCCTGCATAATTTGTCAAAGGGTCAGACAATAGACAGACAAACACAATGCAAATTATTCCGCTAATTATTCCAATTTTTGAAAGGCCTTGATAATTCT
>CAZYQR010000436.1:0-2192 GCA_964649755.1 uncultured Maribacter sp.
AATCAACAAGTCTTTAGGCAATTATGATTTTGTTGAAGGATCTTGGGATGAAAAAACAGGCCGAATCAAAAAAGCTGAAAAAATTGTAGTTCCGTTGATGAAACGTCAAATGAAAAAATTGGCAGCTTCGGTAAATATTGAAGGCAAAAGAATTGTGGTGTACAACCCTTTACCATGGTCAAGGAGTGGAAAAGTGAGTTTTTTTACAGGTGTTTACCAAAAAGATTTTCAAATATATGGATTAGAAGATCCAGACACGGGAAAAGTAATTTCGGTTTACAACGACTATAATTTAATTTCTTTTGAGGCCGAGAATGTGCCATCCATGGGATATAAAACTTATATCCCCATATTGACGCCAATAAAGAATAAATCATCATTGATTGTTGATAAAAAAGAACATATACTTGAAAACAACTATTTTAAATTGCAAATAGATCCAGTTACCGGAGCTTTATCCTCCTTATATGATAAACAAGCTAAAAAGGAACTGGTAGAACGGAACAGTGATGAAGGTTTTGGCCAATACTATTACGAGCAGTTTGGACAAGAGGCATTGGATTCATATAACGAAGCATATGTAAAACCAGGCTCAGAAAGTTGGGCCAATCAAGAAATGGGAAGACCATCGGTTCCATTTAAAAAAACCAAATCTTATAAAGGGACCAGTGAGAAAGTAGTGTTCTTAGATATGGGGAATTCAGTCAGGGCAACGGTATTTGGAAAAGTGCAGGCATCGGATCCACAACAATACTTGATTACCTACATTTTATATGAAAACAGTCCTTTTGTAGAAATTGTCTGGGGGATAAATGGCAAATCACCCAATGCCCTTCCAGAAGCAGGGTGGCTTTCATTCCCGTTTGCCCTAAAAAATCCTGAATATCGTCTCAATCGCATCGGGGGTATTGTAGACCCTCAACGCGAGTTGGTTAAAGGAACCAACCATGATTTTTATTTTTTAAATACTTCGATGGCCATGTTCGATAACAAAGGTAGTGGAATAGGCCTGAATACTCCTGATGCCCCAGGAATCAGCATTGACAATACGGGTCTATTCAAGTTTTCAAAAAACAAAAAGTTAAGCTCGGGAAAAGTATATATAAACTTGTTCAACAACCAATGGGGTACAAATTTCACCGAGTGGATCGAAGGCTCGTTTTCTTCTAGGTTCTATATCTGGAGTTATCCTAAATATGATTCGCAGGAAACCTTTATTGTCCCATCAGAAGAGACTCGTGTTCCCTTAAAAGGGACATATTATGACGGACCAAAAGGAGATGCTCCAATAAAACAACACGGAATAGCCTTATCAAAAAAAGGAGTGGCTGTTACCGCATATGGCAAAAATCGTGATGGAGACGGTATCCTGCTCAGATTATGGGAGCAAACAGGTGAAGGTGGGTCTTGTGAAGTAACGCTTCCCAAAGGGAGTAACTTTAAAAGGGCATTTGCCTGCAATTTAAGAGGTGAGGTCTTGGGCACTATTGGGTTAACCATCTCAAACAATAAGTTTCAAACGAATATTAAGTCTAATCAGCCCCTTTCATTTATCTTGAAATAATCAATTACCCAATTTTGAATAGAACAGATGTTAGCATGTTAAAATTCATTCAAATAAATATAAGAAAATTGGTATTCACCCTGGTGTATTTCTTTGGTTTGACTTTCGGTTTAGCACAAGGGAAAACTGTATGGCAAATTGTACAATCAGGCAATAATAGCGAAGAATTATCACTTGCTCGAGGGGTTTATAAAAAATTCCTTGAAAAAGATATTGGCTGGGAAGATGGGTTTTTTGTTATTGGTCATTCCGATATTAAAAAAGACTTTCCGTATATGTTGCCGGGCGTTATGGATTATTGGGGAGGTGCATCAAGACTTTTAAGAATACGCATTCATCAATTGAATTTGTTGTCCGGGATTGAAGAAAAACCAAGTTATGGAGACTGGAAATTGGCAATTGACATTTTGGAATGCAACCTCGACAAGTCACCGTCAATGGGAATTACTGATTTATCAAGAAACCCAAAAACAAACTAATATATGAAACATTTTGTTGCTTTTCTGATGATATTCTTAAGTTTTGCTAGTTGCAAAGACGATAAGAAAATTAAACAAAAACCTTTGCATGAACTAACCCAATATATAGACCCACAAATAGGTTCTGTACATGGGCGGTGGTTTTTTTA
>CAZYQR010000437.1:0-2189 GCA_964649755.1 uncultured Maribacter sp.
AGGGTTCAAGGCAATAAAGGCCTCTGGTATTGAGGTCACTAATTATGTATGCCCAACCACTTTGTGAATATTAAATAAATAGAACATTATGAAATGAGCATAAACAAAATTAATTTTTTGCTTATCAACAGAAACAATTAAATTTTTTATGCGAACCTGCCTGCGATAGGCAGGAGCGAAGCGGTTGATCTATGCATAAAATTTTTATTATTCTCATTTTTATATTAATACAAAATTTTTAAATGGATGAAAAAAAACTTGGGAGGTTTAGATAAGGTGATACGTGTTATTTTGGCTTTAGTAGCAGGTTTTTTGGTTTATTTTGAGGTTGTTGATGGGCCATTAGCATATATTCTTTTGGCAATTACTGGAGTTTTCGTGATAACGAGTCTTGTTGGTTTTTGTCCACTCTACGGCATTTTCGGAATAAACAGCTGCGGAACAAAAAAAAATTGAATTGATTTATTAAAAGTTGAATATTTTCATTCCTGACTTTTATCATATTTTCAAATTTTAAGGAGCTATATTTTTACCATTAGATTATAAAACTTTATAAAATGGCATACATACTTCCTTTAGTTAATTGGAGCAACGGAATTATCATGATTGCAGTTTTCGGAGTCGTGTGTGTAGCATTGGTTGCTGCCCTATTAATATTTATGAATAGCGGTAATAAAGATAAAAGCTAGCACGAAGAATATACCAAATTAAGTAGTGCAAGGACCTTAAGGTTATGAATATGGCCCAGGTGGTCTATTTGGCTTAATGTAGGCCTATTAATATCATTTTATCTTCCTGGTTTCTTTTCAAGTTTGTATTGCTTAAATAGCTATATTTAAGTACAATATTATATTTGGAATGATTAAAAATTTTATTGAAAGAATTGGAGCTATGAATTGTCTAATGCTCCTTGTTGTTATTTCTATAATAATAGTATCTGAAGTTCTTTTTCTCAAAGGGGATAAACTCGATGCGATTTTTGTTGCTTTTTGGGCACCTACCATTTTAGGATTCATGAATTATTTTAAATATAGAAAGTAATGGAATTCATTTTAATCTACTCCATTATCGTTTCTGTCATTTTTATGCTATGGATTCTCTTTGTAATACGTATGTATAACAAATTGAACGATTGATTTTATTGAGTGGATAGAGCTTCAATGTGCTTCTGTAATTTATGCGGATTTCTTGTTATAAAAGATTGAATGATCCTTTCGGATTCTAGCGTGTTTTTTTGAGGGATCAAATAAGCTTCCAAGTCATCGAAAGTATTGATTTGCGTTTCTTTATCCATAAATCCATATCCAATATAATTACCATCTTTTATTAGAACGAAGGCACTTTCAGTAAAGCTTCTTCCCTTTTCTTGAATGATCAGGTTTTCATTTTTTTCCTTCATAAAGGAAATGGCGTTGACTACTTTTTCATTATATGCTGTTGCCGTTTCATCCCCAGTGCATATTCCATCACATTTATTTATTCTATAATGCGAACATGTAACCACGTTTTCTTGTAAATGGCAGTATTTGGCACAAAGTGAAAATGTCTTACATATTTCTTCCAAAAATAATCGGCAATCTGTGGTGTTGTAAAAAATAGCAACAGGATTAGGAGTCATTTTTATTTTATTGAAAGCGAGGTGTACTATACCATTACGGTCTTCATAAGAAAAAATACCATAGCGTTGAACATTCCTTTTTTGCGAACGATTGTATTCGGGATAATGATGCTTTATGGCTGTAGATTCCATTAAAAGCGCAACCAAGTCACTACCGGAGAGTTCATAATCTATGTCCGCTGTTTCGGCACACATTTGCAACTCTTTGGTAGCTTTGTCATAGAAATGGCTCAATACCCTTTTTTTAATGTTTATGGCCTTTCCTACATAGATTATTTTTCCTTTGGCATTCTTAAAAAAGTAGACACCAGGAGCTGTTGGTAGGTCATGATATACTTGCTTAGGCAGTGCAGGTGGTAAGGTGGTTTCTTGGGAACGGGCATTTAAAAAGTTTTTGAAGACTGGTTCCGAACCTTCTGTTCGTAATAATTTTTGAAACAACAAAGTAGTGGCATGTGCATCTCCTCGGGCCCTATGTCTATCTGTAAGCGGTATGTTCAATGCCGAACACAGTTTACCAAGGCTATACGAATTATAACCTGGAATCAATTTACGTGACAAACGAACGGTG
>CAZYQR010000438.1:0-2177 GCA_964649755.1 uncultured Maribacter sp.
ACGTTCTGTAATTCATCACTTTTGTGCATCGCCAAGGAACGAGATCTTACTTTTTCTAAGGCCGCTTCAATTTGGGCCTCTCTTGCTTGTGCTTTCGCTTTTTTAAGATCTAAGAAACGAATGTAGGCCTGCTCAAAAACTTTGGCAAAACGGATTAGTATTTCGGCATCGCTTTCAGAAGGAACGGTGCCATTGAGGGAAGGGATAATAATCGCTGAATTTTTAGACCAAGCGGCTGAGAGATTATGGCTGTCAGCTTGGAGCACAAACTGCTTATAATCTTCTGGCATCTGCCTATAGTCACTATTCGCAAAGGCTTGTTTAAAAAAATCATTTTTTGCTGCTACAGGAAATGCTTTTGAAAAATAGGCATCGCCTTTCATTTTAGAATCCCAAGCATCGTTAAAAATAGGGTTATCAAAATAGGGCACAAAATAGCGTCCTGAAGAGGAAAAATCATCAACGGAAATCCAGTGTATTACATCTTTATTATCTGGAAAATACGTGCAAAGAATTACACCGCCTGCATCGAAAATTACGCCTAGTTCCTTTAATTTTTTGGCAACCACAGCAACCACTTCTTGCAGTTCCTCAGGGTTGTGCATGGCCAAGGAACGGGATCGGACTTTTTCTAAAGCAGCTTCAATTTGAGCTTCTCTGGCTTGTGCTTCTGCTTTTTGTAAATCGAGGAAACGGGTGTAAGTTTGTTGGAAGATTTTTGTAAATCTGGTTAGAATAAATACTTGTTCCTCATTCAGAAGTACGTGAGAAATAATTTGTAGATAACCTTCCTTAAAATTTCCACTATAAAATATTGCCGGATCAGGCATACTTTTCCCTGTCTCTTTGGCTTGCTCACTTTCGAAGTGTTTAGAAACATACTCCATGTGATTGGCAAGTTTTTTTCCTGAAACATGTTGATAGAAAATGGGCTCCTTATTTTTCCAACTTTCAAATCGCTTTTTCAAAACAGCATCACCTTTCAGCGGTAGAAAAAATTTATTTCCTCTTTCTTGCCCTGGGACACCCATCCAAACTTCTTGTTTTTTTATGGACTCATTCACTAAAGCAAACCCGCTCATAAAATGCGGAATACTTAAACTAATCAACTCTTTTGAGAGTATTTCAGCAGCATCTAGTAGTTCTGCACTTTTATGCATTGCCAAAGAACGGGAACGAACTTTTTCTAACGCCGCTTCGATTTCAAGTTCGCGATTTTTATGTTCGAGTTCTATGGTTCGCCTTTTGATGGCCTCTCGGAGTTCCTGGTTCTCTTTGCTAATCTGTTCAACACCCAGGGTTTCGCCTTGTTGTGCCTTGGAATCGGGTATGGAGAAATGTTGATAGATAAAGCGCCAGCCATTTTTGTTTTTTCGCATTGCCGAAGTAAACCTGAACCGGCCATAGTATGCCCAATCACCACCATCTAGGAAATAGGCATCGAACAAATCGGTAATAAAGACCAACCCATCTATTTGTTCAATAGTTTTATCGCTGTTCCTTATTTCCGTTTTTCCGGCTAATTGGTCTGCCGTTGCTTTAAAGAAATTCGTAGTGTCGTTCTTATTTAAAAACTCTTCATTATTTGTAGAGCCGATAAACCTATAGTCATCATCCAAAAACGAATCATAAGTTTTCACATCCCCGTTCAAATAGCTTTTCATCCAGGCATCATATACCTGCATTATTACATTTTGCTCTTTTTTACTCAATTTCATTCGTTATTCATTAAATGGTAATCTTTGCGTTTTTAAGACCGTCTGCAAATGTTTTGATTTGGGTTGTTTATGATTCTTTTCAAGATAGGAAATTAATCATTCTTTTTTGTGTTTGTTTTTTTCCTCTATTTTCATTTGAATATATTTGGAAACCAGCCGTACGCCCAATCTTGCGAAAAGGATAATGGCAATAACCATTACGGTGTCAAAACCGTTTATTTGCCATTAATTTAGGGATATGTTAAAGAATTTGAACAGAAGATGGTTGTAGGTCTTTTTTTATTTTTACAATCCCTTAATTTTTAAATCGGCCGTATTTCTTCAAGGCCTTGACCAGAAGGTCGTGAGGTAACCCATAAGCCTTGTTACCATTGATGCCTTCCATAGTTTCCGCAGCGACCATTGCATTGATAATGGCCTCTTCAACCGCTTGAACCGTGGCCTCAAAAAGTGGTGTCA
>CAZYQR010000439.1:0-2166 GCA_964649755.1 uncultured Maribacter sp.
ATATTTTTGTTCCGTTTTTTAGCACCAAAAAGAACGGAAGTGGTATAGGATTGAGTCTGAGTAAACAAATTATGCTACTTCATAAAGGCAAAATTCATGTTAATACCATTGAAAATAACGGAACTGTTATCCGATTAGAATTTAGTGTAGCACAGAACCACAATGAATTATAGCTATGGTTAGTAGCTTTATTTTATTTTTATTTCCTTAACTACTGATGTAATGGGTATTGCTTCAACACCATCGTTTTTTAGTAGAAATAGGATGTCTTTAGTTTTTCCAATCAGTTTTCCAGATTTCACTTCGTTATCTTCAAATCTTATTGTGATTGGTTCGCTGTTCTCTATTTCGTTCTTTGTAAATTCTCCATAAATGTCTGCTGACATGTATAAATAAATGATAAGCCCAATGGCAAAAGTTATATACCTGAAGGATTTATACCAATTTTTTTTATCAAGACCAAAATTTGCCGCTGAATATGATTTTGGAAACTTTTTTTCCCAAAAAATGTCAATTCTTAAAAGAAGAAACATAACTGTACTTGAAGCTAACGCGAATAAGGATATATTAAAATCTGCGAATGGAGCAATCAAAAAATCAAAAACGTCGGAATAAGCAAAAATATTAATGTCAAATTCGGAGTATTTTTGGTGATTAAAGAGCATACCAATTCCAACTGCCAATAAATATAAAAGAGTAATTATTGTTTGTATTTCCTTTATTATTAATTCGTAAGCATCTTTTATTAAACCTTCTTTCATTTATGATGACTTTTATCGTTTATATTGCTACTAAGGGTTGGGCTAAGGTTCGTTGCTGTGATTTATCCGAAGGACAATCCAACCGAACCTAAAGATAGCTTTTTGGAGTGATTTCCGTTTAGGAAATCCGCAAGCAATGAATTTTAGCCTTAGTTATTGTAGCCAGTTTTATTTCCGTTGCAATTGGTCAATTAGCTCCAGTCTTTTCACAATTGATTTTTTTTCGAGAATAGTTCCAGGAGATAAAACTCCATTTGCGCCTATTCTTGAATTATCTCCGACCAAGGCTCCAAATTTTTCAACTCCGGTATCGATTATTGTGTTATTATATTTAATCCGAATCCTTTTATTCTCTCTTTCGTTGTAATGGTTAGCTGCAATCGACCCTGCCTCAAAATTCACGTTTTGTCCGATAATGCTATTTCCAATATAGTTTAAATGCGCTATTGCAGTTTCGGAACATATTATGCTGCTTTTTACTTCGGAACTAGGTCCGATTTTTACTGACTTGTCCAAAAACACACCTTCTCGAAAATATGAGTTTGCTCCAATATGACAGTTTGCCATTGCTATAAATGGTCTTTTAATCGTAACTCCATTTTCTATAACAGTAGATTTATGAATAGCGATTCCGTCCGCTATTTTAAAGTCCGTGCTGAGTTTAGGTATTATTCCTTCGATGATTGCTTTCAAACTCGTTGTCAATTCCCAAGGTGGTAGGTTTTGTTCTGTTTTGAAATATTCTGAAATATTGGATATGAAATCCTTAATGTCCACTTTTTGTTCCATTAGAAACTTACTTTTTTACTTTCTAGAATTTAAATTTTTGTCAAGTTTTTAATCTTGTAAATTGGCTACAACGTTTGTATATAGTTATTAGTAACTATATTTCTATTTTGTCAATACCACTAATCTAGTGGATTTTTAATGTTATTAAAAGTATTTGTTTCCACATGGGTATGTATTTCCATGGTTTTGCTTGAACCATGCCCCAAAAGTACCTGTATCTGTCTTAGGTCTATCCCTGATTCCAATAGGTGGGTGGCAAAACAATGACTTAGTACATGACATGTTATGCCTTGCTTTATTCTGGCTCCCATAGCAGTATAAACCATAAAATAAATAAACTATCGAATGGCCTTTGCCTTTGGGTCTTTTCAAACTTAGATAAGGGCCGTCTAAGAATTGATTGTTCTACTGTGATTATACATAAGCATATCAATAATATTAAACTAGTACGGTTTTGGCCCAGAAAAACTATTATCTTAGAACACATAATTCAAAAAACAAAAAACGCTATGGCAAATCAATATATCGACTTGGATACCCTTAAATTTATACTTTATGAGGTACATGACCTTCAAAGTGTTTTAGACCAAGCCCGTTATACCGATTACGACCAAGC
>CAZYQR010000440.1:0-2141 GCA_964649755.1 uncultured Maribacter sp.
ACTGAAACAAATCCTAAAGTATCAATTATTTTAACTTCCTTTAAAAGTTCAATACCATATCTTTTATCCATCTCCATATACGATGAATCTCTTTGCTGAGTTATGGTGTACTTGCCTGTATCCACAAAACTTATAAGGCTTTTGAAATCGTTAGCATACTTACCAGTTACTGTTTTATACGCCTCTTGCGCATTTCTTATATCCTTTAATTTAGAAACAACCTTTGAAAATCGCTCTTGTTTTACTTTATTAAATTCAATAGGCCCATTAACAGAGTGATAAATAAGGTATCCAAATCCGATACATGCAATCCAAAGTACAATTTGTATTATGGTCTTCATTTTGTAAGTGTTAATTATAATTAAGTGGTTAACACAAATCTACAATTTTTTTGCAAACTGCCTAATATTTTATAATAGGATTTATGCATATTATCCATATTCCAAAATTAGCCGCTTGGAACAGGTTTGTTAGAAGATACCAAGGTTTGGTCCGTTGCATTTTATCTTCTTTTGCGGTTTTAATGAACTAAAAACTTATATTTTAATGGAATATTGATGATATGATATACTTGACCAATAATCATGTTTATATTTGGGACCTATGAATACGCTTACCGACTCTTCTTTTTTTACAATTCTTAAGGAAAAATTCCCACATGAACCTACGCTAAAGCAGTCAATTGCTTTGCAGTTATTATCGAGCTATGTTCTTTCCAAAGAAAAGGAAAGATTGTTTTTGTTAAAAGGTTTCGCTGGTACGGGTAAAACAACCATCGTAGGTACTTTGGTAAATAGCTTGTGGCATACTTCGATGAAAGCGGTGCTCATGGCACCAACCGGTAGGGCGGCCAAGGTAATGTCAAATTATTCAAAAACCCAGGCCTTTACTATTCATCGTAAAATATATTTTCCCAAAAAGCAAACGGGAGGTGGTGTACAGTTTGTTTTGGCTCCCAATAAGCACCGAAATACCATCTTCATCGTTGATGAAGCTTCAATGATACCGGACACTCCCGCAGATTCCAAACTTTTTGAAAATGGGTCTCTTTTAGATGATCTCTTGATGTTTGCATATTCGGGCCACAATTGTAAATTGATTTTGATAGGCGACACTGCTCAGCTTCCACCAGTTCATCTTGATTTAAGTCCTGCTTTGGATGAGGGGAAATTATCGCTTAACTATAATAAGGAAGTGACAAGATTGGAGTTGGATGAAGTCGTTCGACAATCTGAGGATTCAGGAATATTAGTTAATGCCACTTTATTGAGGGAACAGTTACAGGGCACCTTTTTCGATGACTTTAAATTTGATGTGACCCCATATTCAGATATTGTCAGGTTGGTTGATGGGTATGAAATCCAAGAGGCTATAGATGCATCATATTCGGAAAATGGGAAAGAAGAAACAACTATAATTGTGCGTTCGAACAAAAGGGCAAATCTTTATAACGAAAACATACGCAGTCGTATTCTTTATTTAGAGAATGACTTGGCCGTTGGCGATTATATGATGGTGGTCAAGAACAATTATTTTTGGTTAAAACCCACTTCCGAAGCGGGGTTTATAGCTAATGGTGATATCATTGAGGTTTTGGAAATATTCGCTATAAAAGAACTATACGGATTCAAATTCGCTGAGGTGAAAGTGAAAATGGTCGATTATCCCAATCAACTTCCCTTCGAAACCGTTTTATTATTAGATACCATTCAGGCAGTAACACCTTCCTTATCCTATGAAGATGGGAACAAACTTTACCAGGAAGTCATGAAGGACTATGCTGATGAAAAATCTAAATACAAGAAGTTCCTTGGCGTTAAGAACAACAAGTATTTTAATGCCTTACAGGTAAAATTTTCCTATGCCATTACTTGTCATAAATCGCAGGGTGGACAGTGGAATACAGTTTTTGTGGAACAGCCCTATTTGCCCAATGGCATTGATAAGGAATACCTTCGTTGGTTATATACTGCAGTTACCAGGGCCAAGAAACAATTGTATCTCATAGGTTTTAAATCTGATTTTTTTCTTGAAACGGAATAACTTAATTTAGTGAAAAGTATAAGAATGAACGCTGAGACCATAATAAGTATATTCTTGGGTGTAGGATTGGCTGCCTCTGTCGGGTTCCGTATTTTTCT
>CAZYQR010000441.1:0-2133 GCA_964649755.1 uncultured Maribacter sp.
CATGCTTTGGCGAAAGCACAAATGCGTGGTTTTGGGGGAATGATGTCGTTTGAAATGAATGTAAATTATAATGCATCTGATTTTCAAAAAGCATTGAAATTGATAAAATCAACTATGAGTTTGGCAGGGGTTGAAAGTACCGTACTTTCACCAACCCAAACCTCTCATGCACTTATTGGTCCTGAAGAAAGAAAGAATCAAGGAATAGTAGATGGATTGATTCGTTTTTCTGTGGGCATAGAGGAACCAGAAGATTTAATTGCTGATATAGAGCAAGCATTGGAAAAAGTAAAGAAACGTTCAGTAGCGGCGACGCATTAATTTAAAAATCAATACACAGATTTGCTTACATCAGTGTTTAGATAGAATGTTATTCCCACGAATGGGAGAATCAAAAAATTAAGTTTATAAATGAAATTAGATATATTGGTTTTCGGAGCACACCCCGATGATGCAGAACTTGGCGCGGGGGCAACAATTGCTAAAGAGGTTGCCAACGGCAAAAAGGTTGGTATCGTTGATTTGACCCGAGGTGAGCTCGGAACAAGAGGTTCTGCAGAGATAAGGGATGGGGAATCTACTATCGCTGCGCAAATATTAGGAGTAGAAGTTCGTGAAAATCTGGAATTTGCTGATGGATTTTTCGTGAATGATAAGCATCATCAAATAGCGATAATTCAGATATTGCGAAAGTATCGGCCTGATATTGTTTTATGCAATGCTGTTGAGGATCGGCATATTGACCATGCCAAAGGAAGTAATTTGGTCAGTGATTCCTGCTTTTTAAGTGGATTGATAAAAATTGACACCAAAATGGAAGGCGATGACCATTGTCAAGACCCTTGGAGGCCTAATCAGGTGTATCATTATATTCAATGGAAGAATATACAGCCAGATTTTGTCGTAGATGTGTCTGGGTTTATTGAAAAAAAGGTTGAAGCCATATTGGCTTATTCTTCACAAATCCATGACCCTAAAAGTGATGAGCCCGAAACCCCAATTAGCAGTAAAAACTTTTTAGAAAGTGTTAACTATAGAGCTAGGGATTTGGGTCGATTAATAGGGGTAGAGCATGCTGAAGGGTTTACTTCGGAACGTTTTCCTGGAATTAAGAATCTAGACGACCTTATTTAACCGGCTCTTTGAAATTTATCACGAAGCTTAGGCAGCGTAAAATAGAAACAGGTACCATTTGGTCTAAAACTATCAACCCATATTTTGCCGCCATTCTTTTCAACCATTTCCTTACAAAGTGATAGTCCCAAACCAGTACCTTTTTCGTCATTTGTACCATAAGTGGTTATATTCGAATTTTTATTGAAGATCTTCTTTTGGGTTTCACTGTCCATTCCGACGCCTGTATCACGTACTGAAATTTCCCAAGTATTACTTCTTTCCAAAGCATCTATGGTAATCATTCCTTCTTCAGGGGTGAATTTTATGGCATTGCTCATTAGATTGCGTATAACAATATCAATCTGGTCACTATCGGACCAGGAAAGGATATTCGCGGTCATTTTATTGACGATTTTGAGGGATTTGGCCTCAGCGGTTTCAGCTAGTAAATTAATGTTTTCATTAACAAGATTCTCTAGTGAAACTATTCCTGGTTTGGTTACAGATCCATTCATTTGCGTTCGACCCCAAGACAATAAGTTATTTAGAGTGAATGATATATGGTCAATATCCGAGCTTAGTTTAGGTATAAACCCTAAGAACTCTTTACCATCTATTTCACCATCTTTATAGAGTTTTAAAAGTCCTTGGAAAGCAGCAATCGGACCTCTAAGATCATGACCTATAATGGAGAACAATTTGTCTTTGGTTTCATTGATGTCTCGCAATTCCTTTTCATTTTCAACCAACTTAGTGGTTTTGTTGTAAAGTTCAATATTCAGTCTTTTTTGAATTTTTTCATTTCTTCTAACAATCAGCGTGACAATCAAGAATATAACTAGAATAAAAAGTGCTGCATAAATATATCTTTTTTGGCTAGCTAGAGCTTTCGAATTTTCTTCCATCAAGCTTTCCTTTTGTTTTTCAAACTCCAATTTCGTAACCAACATCGTAATACTCTTTTTGTTTTTGTTGGTTGAAATGGTATCGTGCAAGGTTTGGGATATCTCATGGTAG
>CAZYQR010000442.1:0-2128 GCA_964649755.1 uncultured Maribacter sp.
CGGTCCGTTTCCAAGAAAGGCTATTAAAGAGCACTATTGGAATTCCCAATTTCTCATTTTTCTTTATTCGTGTTGATAAGAAATCTATTCCTTTATTCAATAGATTTTGTCCCATGGTTCTTGATTTCACCAAGTTTTCCTTGAATAAATTATCGGTGATATCTCCATCGTGGCCACCCCAACCATGATCGGGATAAATTTTGGCTTGCCAAGCTTCATCAAAATCCATAAACGGATATTGCATTTTTTTCGGGTCGATGATATTAGCAATCGAAAGGAATTTTTCAGCCGCTGGAAGCAATTTTGAGGCTTCCCTACTCGCGGTAAGTGCTTCATGATGCCCAGGGCCATGAATATATACCCAAACATTGGGGCGTTCCCCCATAATGGTATCAACCTTGGTCGCATTTTTTTCTGCCAAAGGCATAAATTCATCAACCGTCATGAGTTCCATATTGGGTAAGAACACATTTTTGCCAGCTCCCTTTTCATCTTTCAGGACATCAAAAGAATTCCATGATTCAATGAAATCTGAATAATCAATTGCCGGTAGCATATCCTGACTTGAAAGCAAAGGCGTATGGATTTTACCTTCTTCAAAATTCTTTTCCCAATATAAGATCTGTTCAGCCGCATATTTCATTTTATTATTCAGGTCTCTTGAAAGATAGAGCAAATCATTACCGTAATGACCTGGAGAGTATGTGAAGACTGAACTGCCATCTGGGCTCGCCCAATGGAACATGCCCTTAGCGTGCCTACTAATAATCATATAATCAACCCCAGCTTTTTTTAGAATTTGTGGTGTTTGCAATGATTTACCTGGCACATCAACATTCCAATATACCTTAGAATCATATCCTCCAAAGGTCTTCTTTATCCACTTTTTACCTAAATACAATTGACGCACTTGATCTTCGGCATCGTACATATCCTCATAAGGGCAATTATAAGTGGCACCTACGGATAATAATTTTTCATTCAATAACGTAGTAAGGCGTTCTTTTGATTCGGGATGTCTTTCCAAATATTCCCGTAAAATTAAGCCGTCTTCAATATCAAAACCATAATCATCTCTTTCGAAGGCATCGTTGATAACAGGTTTTAATAACAAAGTATCTCTTAGGATAATGCACACCTCAGGGCGATCTACCCAAGCTATATCCTGATGACTTGAATTCATGACAGAAACTAGTCCGTCTTCATACTTCATGTCAAAAAAGTTATCAAAGGTTTCGTAAAACTCAGGCTTGTACAATTTGGTCAAGGAAGCAAACCATCCGTTGCCATAATTGGCCCTATGATGGTACAGGTATTTACCTTCAACATCAGTTTTTGATAGGGTACCATCGCCTTTTTCAAAATCAAGCACAATTTCTTTGCCATCATAAACAATAGAAAAACTGTTTTTAGGTGGCATTATACTGAAAGATGCTTTTGACAATTCACCTTGCGCCTTGAATTTTTTCACCTTACTTTTCTTTCCATCGCTGATCAAATAGACTTGTTTACCATTAAAATGCGTGGGTGCATCAACATACAACAATTCATTTTTCTGCTTGATCACAAATGCCGCTTCATCGGAAACCGACATTTTTATACGCTCAACCGCATCGGTTGCTTTAAAGATCATGACCCAGCAGTTAGAATTCTTTTTATGGCCATTGAATTTGATTTTTGCGCTCTTTCCTTTTTCAATGAGGGAAGTAGGAACGGTTAAGCGAAATGCGCCTATACCATCTCCGTTACCATCCCTTCTTACGAGGATATATTTAGCATCACCATTACCGGGATTATTGGTTACAGAAAGGGTACCATCTTCATTCGTATTAAAAGTCAATAAATGTTGGTCATTCACATGAATATCGAATGATTCCCTCAAATTAAAGTCAATATCACTCAACATAAAAAAAGAGACTTGGTCCGAGGAATAGTTTGTTGGAACTTCGCCGGTAAGGAATTCAAATCCCATTTCACCAGTAGTGGCCCTGGCGATCATTGATATATTAATATCCTCTCGAATCGAGGGATATAAAAAGAATTCTGACCCTGAAAGCATTTCCTTATACCCTTCAATATCATTTTTACAGATATTATACAGGCCATAGTTTGTGTTTAATTCTTGAAT
>CAZYQR010000443.1:0-2128 GCA_964649755.1 uncultured Maribacter sp.
GTGGTATTACCACCTGCATCCGTAAAGTCGTATGTACCGTCCAGATTGTCTACCAAGGCAACCGTACCAGCAGCAGCATTGATCTCATCGATCGCAGCCTGTACATCCGTGGCCACAAGGCCAGATGTTGTATTGTCATATGGATTGCTGTTCGCATTGGTATCGATAGTCTGCGTTGCCCCACTTTCATCAGTATAGGTATACACCCCATTTACTGGAGCTGACATTGTTGAAATCGAGGTATCCGTTATCGTGGTCGTATTACCACCAGCATCCGTAAAGTCATAGGTACCGTCCAGATTGTCCACCAAGGCTACTGTGCCAGCAGCCGCATTGATCTCATCGATCGCAGCTTGTACATCCGTGGCCACAAGGCCCGATACTGTATTGTCATAATTAACTTGAGCCGAAGTTTGACTATCAGTACCAACAAACGCAACTGGTGATCCATCGCCATTATCAAAGCTATAGATACCACTCCCTAAATCGGTAAGATTGGATTTGTTTATCGTTTGTAGGGTACCGTCCTCATTAGTATAAGTTACTGTACCATCAAGATTGTCCACTAAATTTGTTACCGTTTCTGTAATCGCGGCCAAATCCGCTATTGCATCCTGTACTGTTGTCTCGTCATTGCCATCCCCATCAACATCGATAGGACCATTCAGATTCACCTCAGTGGCGTCTTGGTCATCAGTCCCAACAAAAGTTATTGGCGCCCCGTCCCCATTGTCAAAGGTATAAGAGCCATCAAGATTGTCAGTTAAGTCTGATTTATTTATCGTTTGCAATGTACCATCTTCGTTAGTATACGTAATGGTACCATCATTATTGTCCACTAAATTGGTAACCGTCTCAGTGATTGCGGCCAAAACGGCTATCGCCTCCTGAACCGTCGTCTCGTTATTGCCATCCCCATCAACATCGATAGGGCCGTTCAGGTTAACTTCTGTAGCATCCTGGTCATCGGTTCCTGTATTACTTAAAGAGGATAAGTCAACCGTTACAGCATTACCATCTTCAATATCCAAAGAAAGCATATTGGTTCCTGAGTCAAAATTGAAGTTTTGTAGTTGTTGATCATCGGTTGCTGTTAATTCCCAAGAATCGCCATCCCAAAAATAAATGGTTCCTGTATTGGTGTTAACATAGACATCTCCTGTATCGGCCCCAGCAGGAGTTACCATTCCTGGGGAGGTAACCGCAGTTCCGCTAAGGACCTCACAATTACATTGATCTTCTAAGTTTACCGTAGTTTGCGCAAAGGCAAATCCGGAAAACAGGAGAAAAATTAGTATTAATATCTTTTTATTCATGACAACGTCTTTACTTATAATGGTTTGATGCTTCAATACTTTTTAGCTAGTTGGTTTCATTCGGGCCAGTAAATTCAATATTTACATAACCTTAATGCTCTGAATAACTTAATTAAATATGATACTGGATTAAATTTCCATTTAGGTTTAAACGGAGTCTTGAAATAGATGTATTAGTTCCTATTTGGCCATCCTGGTTTTCACTTGCTAAAAACACTGAAAAGTTGGTTAAGTTATTCATAGTTTGGGTTTGTTTAATTTGATTCAAATTTCTATTTTCCTCGAATCAGAATAATTACACTTTACAAAATTAACGGTATCGCTACCACAGGAAAATATTTGTTGTGTAAGTGTAAATTACTACTGTATAGGTCCTAAAACTTGAGGTAATCATCGATGAAATACATGGTTTTTTTGTTTATTCGTTGGTCGATCAGCTTCAATATAGCAGGACATTCCAAAGATTTATAAGTAGGATTTTTCTTTATTTTTTTCATTTTTTCCATCAAAATATTCCTTAGTTTTTGTTCACCCTATAGGTTATTCTTCTGTTCGTAATTACCGTATTTACCTGAAGGGTTAAAATGGCCGTATTTGACGTTTCCGTACTACAGATAAACATGGTATTCGACACGATAACCCGGTATTGATTTCCATCGTCAGGAGCAGTTGCATTGGTTATGGTCAAAATGCTAGTATTTGTACCACTATGTATGCCTGTATCTGTCAAATCTACCCATGTAGAACCAATGTATATTTGCCATTGATAGGTATCTGTATTTGAAGCTATGACCTCTATTGTTGTATTACAC
>CAZYQR010000444.1:0-2127 GCA_964649755.1 uncultured Maribacter sp.
TGAATTCGTTCAGGCGGGCGCAAGACATTATAGAACATTTATGGTGAATTGGTGGATAGCGTATTTTCAAGTTATTTTACATAGTTGCAGATATGACTCCGCTAGGATCATATCGTTCGTAATCATGGAAAAACCAATTTGCGCCTCGCACAATTCTACTGTAGCTATAATTCTATACTATCTAAAAAAGAAAAACCATGATTTACAATCATGGTTTTTGGGTCTTTTAAAAAAATCTGGTCTTTAACGCGCTAGATATGAAGTTAGCTCTGTATCCGTCGTGCGATAATATACTTGCCCTGTAATATCATCTAAAGCATACATAGGTTCACGATCTTTGCCAAGATTTATCTCACCTTCAACTTCCCCGGTTACTTTACTCACCTTTAACAAGACAACATCTTTTTCACCTTTGGACATAATGAACATAAAATCCCTACCGGCTTTAGTGGCCTTTAGCCTAGCATTAGCCTTCTTAAAAGCGGTACTCGCATAACTGGATGCGGCATTGCCCAATTCACCGTATGCGTTACCTACTTGGTTCACTAACTCGCCTGCCAAGGCATTTTCTCGGCGTACATCATTTTCCGCAGCTGCCATGGCACCGGATATATAATAGGAATTGGCACCTATATAGGCCGCCCTCACCGACGAAGCGTACAACAAAGCTCTTTTCCATCCTGGTTCGCGAGGTGCAGCATAATAGTTCTGAAAACCAAGTGATCCATCAAAATTATATTTGGCCACATTTTGATCAGAATGTATAAAAATACCGTCTTCCATAATTTCTAACTGTGTTGGAGTTTCCTTACCCTGAAACCCTAGCTCAACCTTTGATAGGTCGCTTACTTGTTCACTGGCCATATCCACAACTTTTACCAATCCGGATTTGTAGTCAAAAGCGTAAATTTTACCGTCGTGTTCGGCGGTAAGACTAGGACTGGTCTGTATGCTTTTTTTCCACTTAAGGGTGCCTGTAGACTGATCTAGAATATTCATGGATTCCGTAGTAATGTATAAAATCGATTTGTCAAGTGGCACTATACCCACAACCGTGCCATCGACCTTAACAGGCTTTTCAAAAGTTATGACTCCTTCTGTAGGGTTAAGAAAATTCAGGAAATCGTTATTGGCAGTGCGAGACACCAATAGAATACCATCCCCGGAATCCAAATAATCATATACCCCACCTTTGATGGCAATACCACGGCCTTTCTTTCCCCAAAGGCCCTCATTTGTTTTGTAATCGAAAAGGTTGATTTTAGTACGGTTGCCGTCATCTGGAAGTACCAGTAGCCCATCGTTCAAAAAATATACGTGACCCAATGCACCGTTTACGACCAGTTCTTCATTCCAGACCAGACTTCCATCATTTATGTTAAAGGCGTTATAATTGTTGGTGTAGTTGACCGTGGTTGTACCTGAAGAGGTGGTCATACCTGATTGTCGCTCTTGTTGTGAGCCCAAATAAAAGATATCTCCCTCTTCTGGCTTAAAGTATTGAAGTTGAATATCCATATCTTTTGATATGTTTTCTGCGGCCTTTTTTAGCAAAGCCCCGAGCGCACCCATTTTATCTATTTGGGCTGCTTCCTTTGAGTTGGTGTTCTTCCAAATGATTTCACCACTATCGACATTTAGCTTATAATTATTGAACAGCGTTACAATAAGTAATTCTTGGTTACCAAGCTCAGTCGCAGCAACGATACGGCCAAATTTTTCATTCATCGACCAAGACTGGCTGCCGTCAGACATCTTAACGGAAACCATCAACGGTTCTCTGTTTCGGTCGGTTCCAGCAACAAGAATTGCATCTGAGTCATACAATAGGTAATAACTAGCAATCTCTTGCAGTCCGGCATTAGCAGAATTGAAAACTTCCTTTCCACTGAACTGATCTATCATGTGCAGCGTATTATTGGTAGTAATTGTAAAGAACGGACTATTAGGCAGTTCTTCAAATGCCTCCCTACCTACATTTCCTAGGGCACGACTACTCCAGCTAATGTCTCCGGTTTCTGTATCTACCCCTATCAACCCTTCTCTAGAGCTTACAACGAGATTACCTAGAGCTGTGACCTCTTGCCATAAAATATCGGTAGGTAGTTGTTTGTTCCATTTGACCTC
>CAZYQR010000445.1:0-2107 GCA_964649755.1 uncultured Maribacter sp.
TTGGTTATTCGGCCAATGTTCAACCAAGTGTTTTTAGTGGAGCTTTGACTTTCGGAGACAAATTATTCTTCAAATATGAAAAATCTGGACTCACTTCAAGTCTTTCCATCGAATTAAAGGACAATTTAATCGCCCTATTGGAAAATGAGAAGATATACAAAGAGAACGATATAAATCTCGAAGTACTGGCAGAGCGATTGAATACCACTAGGCATAATGCGTCTCAGGTAATAAATGAACATTTTGATTTGAATTTTCATGAACTTATCAATAAATACCGCATCAATGAGGCGAAAAATATTTTTAATCTTGACTATCAAAAAAACTTACATATCATAGATGTTGTCTATGAAGTAGGTTTTAATAACAAGGTGACATTTAATAAGGCGTTTAAGAAAGACACCAATCTAACACCTAGCGAATATCAAAGACTTGCCATTCAAGCTTCGGTATAACCCTGTAAAATTCCAGTAATTGTTTATCGGGCGCGTAAACGTTTATAAGACTTTCCCAAAAATAGTAAAGGAGCGTGTTATTTTGGTAACTACTGCCGTAATGTAAAGCAGCTCTGAAAACTTACTTCTAATAGATAACTTCTTTTAATTTTAGAGTGACGTTTGAATTAGTCATCAAACAAATTCAGGGCTGCACTTTACATTCTTTTACACTTTTCGTTTTAAAAACACCTGGATTATACCAGCAATCTTCAACCCAATTACTGAACAAGGACCAAGATCAAACAGTCCTATCCAATGACTAACCTACAAGTGATTAATTGTGAATTAACATTTAAGAACAAAAAAATCCGAATTCAGGTAAAAAGAGTAAAATAAACGTAAACATTCATCGGAAAAGTAAACGTTTATAAGCCTTTCCCAAAATTATGTTAAGAGGATGTTACTTTGATTTGAATGACTAATTGAATGTACAACAGCTCTATTGCAAATGCTCTTTAATACACTATCGCGAGTGTATTCAAAGATCTAAATTCCATTAATACACTGTTTACTTTATGGTCACTTCATAACTAACTCATAAAAATTCATACCTAATGAAAAAAAAATGTATTTGGGTGTTTATGCTTTACCTCATGGGGATATCCATGGCATATTCACAAGAAAAAACAGTATCTGGTAATGTCACGGATGAAAGTGGGATTCCCTTGCCCGGGGTCAATATTTTGATTAAAGGCACGACAACGGGAATCCAAACAGATTTTGACGGTAATTATGCAATTCAAGCCAATGAAGGACAAATTTTGATGTTCTCCTATATTGGGCAACAATCCTCTGAAATAACAATTGGTCAAAGTAATTTGATTAATGTTCAGATGGAACAAGATACACAGGCCCTAGAAGAGGTGGTGGTTACCGCACAAGGTATCGAAAGGGAGGAACGCTCTATAGGATATGCGGTGACTACGGTTGACGAAGAACAGGTGAGTTCAAGAGCTGAGTCGGACATTGGTAGAATCCTGCAAGGCAAAGTTGCGGGGGTCAATATTACTGCCAACAACGGACTTTCCGGTTCAGCAACGAATATTATCATTAGAGGATATTCCTCAGTAACTCAGTCTAACCAACCTCTTTTTGTAGTGGATGGTGTACCTGTAGATTCAGGTGCGAATACACAGACCTCCTTTTTGGATGGTAATACGGAATCTAGCCGTTTTTTGGATATAGATCCCAACAATATTGCCAGCATCAGTGTCTTGAAAGGGTTGAGCGCAACCGTTCTTTATGGTAACAGAGGTAGAAATGGGGTAATCTTGATTAGCACCAAGGGTGCTGCTACAGGTGAATCTATTGGTAAAACAGAAGTGACCGTAAATCAATCCATTTTTGTGTCCAATGCCATCCTTCCAAAGTACCAGGATAATTATGGTGGTGGTTTCCACCAAGGATTCGGTTTCTTCTTCAGTAACTGGGGACCCAGGTTTGACAGGTCAGATAACGACGGCATCTCCAATGCGGGCCAATTTGTAGGAAATTCAGGTGGTGCTGCCATTTTACAGCATCCATGGAATTTCCTTGCCGATCAGACGCTTACAGCAGGAAATGAAGGTTTATTGAATCAACCCTATGAATACAAACCCTACAATGGTGTT
>CAZYQR010000446.1:0-2098 GCA_964649755.1 uncultured Maribacter sp.
GTTAAGATAAGCAGCGGGCGTATATCACGCTAAAAACTTGTATAAAAGCACAAAATGCCGGGTGCCAAATGGTTTGAAGGAGCCAGGTTAAATTTTGCCGAAAACCTGCTGAGCCGAAAAGACGATCACACTGCCCTGATCTTTAAAGGAGAAACTTCTGTTCATCGGGAACTCACCTATGCCGAATTGTACGAACAGGTTCGCCGGGTGGCAGCAGCCATGAAAAATATGGGTGTTGTAAAAGGTGACCGCATAGCTGCATTTATGCCTAATATGCCCGAAACAATTATCGGAATGCTTGCTGCTTCGTCCATCGGTGCCATCTGGTCTTCCACCTCTCCCGATTTTGGAACCAAAGGAGTATTGGATCGTTTTTCCCAAATTAAGCCCAAACTCATTTTCGCTGCAGACGGCTATTACTACAAAAGCAAAGTTTTCGATTCGCAGCAAAAGTTGACCGATATCCTTCAAGGCCTACCTTCAGTGGAAAAGACCATTCTCGTAGATTATACGGGCAACGCAGACGTGAATAAGGTTCAGAATGCCATCTTGTTTGAAGATTTTGCCGCTTTGACAGAAGAACCTCTTTTATTTGAACAGTTGCCTTTTGATCATCCACTCTATATCATGTACTCATCGGGTACAACGGGTTTGCCAAAAAGCATTGTGCACTCAGCCGGAGGTACACTCATTCAGCATTTAAAAGAGCTGATCCTTCACAACGACATCCAAAGTAACCAAACTGTATTTTATTTTACCACCTGTGGCTGGATGATGTGGAACTGGTTTGTCAGTTCGCTGACAATTGGGGCTACGCTTGTGTTATACGATGGTAACCCGTTTTATCCCGGACCTGATGCTTTGTTAAAAATGGCTGATGAACTGGATATTGCCTTTTTTGGAACCAGTGCGAAATACATTGCCTCGCTTGAAAAAGCAAGGGTCAAACCCAGTGAGATCTCCGATTTCACAAAATTGAAAGTTATAGCCTCTACAGGGTCGCCCCTTTCGAAAGAAAGCTTTGAATATGTTTACCGCGATTGGAAAGCAGATGTTCAATTAGCCTCCATTGCCGGTGGTACAGATATTATTTCCTGTTTTGTTTTGGGTAGCCCTATCCTACCTGTTTACAAAGAAGAAATCCAATGTAAAGGCCTCGGCATGAATGTCGATTGCTTTGATACTACCGGAAATTCGATGGTTGGCGGACAAGGCGAACTGGTTTGTAAATCGCCTTTCCCTTCGATGCCTATTTACTTCTTTAATGATGAGGATGACAAAAAATACCAGGGTGCCTATTTTGAGGAATATCCCGGCATCTGGCATCATGGTGATTTAATCGAAATAACGGAACATGGCGGAATTATTATGCATGGCCGGTCGGATGCCACCTTGAATCCTCAGGGAGTGCGCATTGGCACTGCTGAAATCTACAACGTTGTTGAAAGCATGGATGAAATTGCCGACTCTGTAGTTGTAGGTAAAAAAGTTGATGGCGATGAGCAGGTGGTGCTTTTTGTAAAACTAAACGAAGGTGTTGATTTGGATGAAGCCCTCACCAAAAAAATAAATATAAATATCAAGACAAGCTGCAGCCCGCGGCATGTTCCGGCAATACTAAAAGCCGTGCCCGATATTCCATATACCATAAATGGTAAAAAGGTGGAAATTGCCGTAAAAAAGATTATTCACGGACAGGAGGTAAAAAACAAGGCAGCTTTAGCAAATCCTGAATGCCTGGATTTTTTTGTGGGGATATTGGGTTAATTAAAGATTTATTGCGTTTAGCTGCTAGCTACAAGCAAGCATTAGAAAAACCAAACCATAAAAAAACAACAGTATTGAATGAAATAAGAGAGATTTTTTACAACCTTTTCGACTTCGCTCAGGGTGGGCTGTGAATCCCTGCCTGCGGCAGGCAGGCACTCTGTAATTGCTAACCCCAGTTCTAAACCGAAAAAGATTAACTTTAATCCCGTAACTGACTGTTATACGAGACCGTCAGACTGCGCAAAAACCTATTTTGAATAGTAGCGTTTTCGAGGAGGTATCTGAGAGAAAAATCAAATACGGGATTCTCAGCGCTTGAAATTTAGTT
>CAZYQR010000447.1:0-2093 GCA_964649755.1 uncultured Maribacter sp.
CCAAATAGGTATGCCAACCTGAAAGGTCATTGCCGTTCCATAAGGACACCCAAGTATCTCTTGTGTTTTCTTCCTTTTTATTGGATTTACACGAAGCGAAAATCAATAGTAAGAGTAAGATAGAAAGTGTCCTCATTTTCCAATGAATAAAATTGAATGAGAAGTTACCATAATTAGTTTACTCTATCACCATCTCTTTCAAAATCTCCCAAACATTATTGGCAACGATTTTTTGTCCCGCTAGGGTTGGGTGTATTCCGTCCTCTTGGTTCAATTCAGAATTTCCGGCAACATCATCCAATAAAAATGGAATCAAGGCAGCCTTGTTCTTCTTTGCCAGTTCGGGAAAGATATTCCTGAATTCTGAAGTGTATGCTTTTCCCATATTGGGTGGAATCTGCATGCCAGCCAGGACTATTTTTGTGCTAGGGTTTTTCTCTTGAACTGTTTTAATAATCGCTTGAAGATTTTTTCGGGTTTCTTCCAATGGTATTCCGCGTAATCCATCGTTTGCTCCTAGCTCTAAAACAAAAATATCCACTTTCTGATTAAGGACCCAACTCAATCTATTTTTTCCGCTTGCCGTTGTTTCACCACTAAGTCCCGCGTTAATAACCTCATAATCCAATTGTAACGAATCCAATTTATTTTGGATAACAGCAGGGAATGCGTCCTCTGGATCCAATCCCATACCTGCAGTAAGACTATTGCCGAAGAACAAGATAACCTTACGAGCTGTTTCTGTGGAAGACCCATCTTCATCAATTACCGCTTCAGTGGTCGTGCTTTCAACTTGTTTTTTGACCTTATCTCCGCAAGAGAGTAAAAGGAACAATAACAAAAAATAACTAAACTTTAAGATTGTATGCATAGGTATGTAATCAATATATCAAATTCATTTTCTTAATTTGCCTCTTTTGGCCAAAATAAACTTAAAATTGGAATATGGCAAAGATATTAAACGTTCGTAATCTAAGGAAAACTTATACGAGTGGTTCTAAGGCGTTAACCGTACTAGACGATATTACTTTTGATATTGAGTCAGGTGATACTTTTGCCATAGTGGGTCCATCTGGTAGTGGTAAAACTACTTTATTGGGGCTTTGTGCTGGACTTGATCAACCTGATTCTGGAGTTATTGAACTCTGTGGATCTGACCTTGGTGCTATGAGCGAAGATGAAAGAGCATTGTTAAGAAACAACAATGTTGGTTTTATTTTTCAGGATTTTCAATTACTACCCACGCTAACCGCATTGGAAAACGTTAGTGTTCCATTAGAATTACAAGGAGCAAAAAACGCCGCCAAAGCAGCAATGGAACTTTTAGGTAAAGTAGGACTTGCTGAACGCTCACATCATTATCCCTCTCAGCTTTCTGGGGGTGAACAGCAGCGCGTTGCCCTGGCAAGAGCTTTTAGCAATCGTCCATCTATCTTATTTGCTGATGAACCTACTGGTAACCTTGATGAGGAAACTGGGGAAAAAGTTGTGCAATTGCTTTTTGACCTTAACCAAGAGGCAGGTACAACACTGGTTATTGTAACCCATGATCTTGATTTAGCAAAAAGAAACCGGCATATACTGAGATTGAAGGGTGGAAAAATAATAACAAACGAAAGCACCGTACACTTGTGATCAAAAATCCTAAAAATAAAACGAAAGCAGGCCTAAATTGGCTTCTTAAAATGGCTTGGCGAGATGGCAAAGCCAGCGGCCGTAGATTATTACTCTTTATGGCATCCATTATTTTGGGTATCGCCGCGGTAGTTTCAATACAATCTTTCAGTGAAAATCTAAAACGAAATATCACTTTACAATCCAAGGCCCTTATGGGTGCTGACTATAGAATTGACAGCAATCAAATGCCTAATGAAAAAGTACAGGGAATAATTGACTCCTTAGGAGGGGCAGCGGGTATGGAAGTGAAATTCGTTTCAATGGCTGCTTTTTCAAAAAGTAACGCTACCAAATTGGTGCAAATACGAGGTATAAAAGGTGATTTCCCCATATATGGTACATTAGAGACAGAGCCCTTAGCTGCGGCAAAGAAGTACGATAACTCAAACGGCGTAATTACTTCAAATACAAGTTCA
>CAZYQR010000448.1:0-2078 GCA_964649755.1 uncultured Maribacter sp.
GTTGCTGAGGCCAATAATTATGGTTGTCCCTGGGGAGGCTCATATTCTGAAGAGCAGTTGATGAAAAACAAAGAGATCAATTTGGGTCAGATTAAAAAATTGATTCGTTTGGCAAACCAATATCCTGATATTATTTTCTCGTTATCTGCAGGAAATGAAGCTTGTGTTGATTGGACCGATCACTACGTACCTGTTGATGGTGTTATCAAGTATGTTAGGATGATTAAAAAAGGTGCTAAACAACCTGTGACTTTTTGCGAAAATTATCTTCCTTGGCTTGATAAGCTAAAAGACCTGGTTGAAGCAGTCGATTTTATATCTATCCATACCTACCCTGTATGGGAGTATAAGAACATTCATGAAGCCCAAGAATATACCAAGCAAAATTATTACGCCGTAGCTGATACCTATCCAAATAAACCTGTGGTAATTACTGAAGCAGGTTGGACAACTTTTTCCAACGGAAAAGGTATCTGCCCGGATAATGTGAGTGAGGAACATCAGCGTATGTACTACAATGATTTGATCAATTGGTGTGAAGAAGAAGAAATACTAACATTTGTTTTTGAAGCTTTTGATGAGCCATGGAAAGGATCGGCGGAAGCCCATGAACCAGAAAAACACTGGGGATTATTCAAAGTGGATAGAACCCCAAAACTGGTGATGAGCGAGCTTTATGCTAACGAAATGGTTAAATCCAATAAATAACAAAATATACGCACCCTAGCAAATAGAAATTTTCTTTTATCGAACTTATCACTCAAGATTATCCGAATTGAAATACCCACCTTTGTTTTCCTTTCTTTCCAAAGATTGACCAATAATCAAGTGCGCGACATTAACCATATTTCGTAGTTCGCAAAGTGTTGTGGTTATTTTTGCTTCTTTATAGAACTCCTCCACCTCCTTGTAAATTAAATTCAAATGTCCAATAGCCTTTGTTAAACGATTATTGCTACGGACTATGCCAACATAATCCCGCATTAATGCCTGCAATTGCTTTAAATTGTGTTGTATTAAAACATGTTCTTTAGGAATACTTGTGCCTTCATCATTCCAATCAGGGATACTTAATGACTTCGTAACCACTGAATCGGTACTTAGGTGTTTAAAGATGTTATGGGCATAAACCAAGGCTTCCAATAGTGAATTTGATGCCAATCTATTAGCCCCATGTAATCCAGTTCTTGAACATTCACCGCAAGCATATAAATTATTAATTGAAGTTTTACCGTTTATATCAACTACAATTCCCCCACAGAGATAATGGGAAGCGGGAACAACAGGAATCCAATCTTTTTCGATATCAATATGGTATTCCAGACATTTGTCATATATGTTCGGAAAGTGCTTTTTAAAAGCTACCATGTCAAGATGTGTACAATCCAAAAAAACATGGGTATCGCCTGTTTTCTTTAATTCGTTATCTATACTTTGCGAAACAATATCCCTTGAAGCCAGTTCGGCCCTTTTATCATAATCGGGCATAAATCGGTAGCCTTCTTTATTACGCAAATAAGCACCAAATCCGCGTACGGCTTCCGAAATTAAAAAGTAAGACCCGCCTTCAGGGGTATATAATGCTGTTGGATGAAACTGGATAAATTCCATATCCTTAATCAAAGCTTTCGCTCGATAAGCCATAGCAATACCGTCACCGGTGGCAATAATCGGGTTGGTCGTATGCCCATAAACCCTACCTACGCCCCCAGATGCCAATAATGTATTGTCCGCTTGAATTGTTAGGATTATTCCATTTTTTTGATTTAACACATAAGCCCCATAACAAGATATTCTTTCCGGCCTATCTGTAATCAAATGATGGTCCGTAATAAGATCTATTGCATAATGATGTGATAAAAGTTTAATATTAGGTAGTCGATGAACTCTTTGAAGCAGGGCCCTTTCTACCTCATAACCGGTTACATCCTTATGATGTACCACCCGATATTCTGAATGCCCTCCTTCTTTCCCTAAATCATAGTCTCCTTCCGTATTCAAATCAAAATTAGCTTCCCAAGCTATTAATTCCTTCAACCGCTGTGGTCCTTCCTTAACCACCATTTCAACCACTTGCT
>CAZYQR010000449.1:0-2063 GCA_964649755.1 uncultured Maribacter sp.
CTCATGGATCAACTGGGTAAAAGGATAAAGAAAAAAAGAGAGGGTTTAGGCTTACTGGTCAAAGAGTTATCCTCTCACATTGGTATGACTCCCAGTTTAATTTCACAGATTGAGAGGGGAAAAGCGTTTCCGTCCATTGTTACTTTAAAAAAAATATCTGATGTTCTGCAAACTACTGTTGGTGAATTGATCGGTGAACATGATAATTTAAGCCAACACCCATTACTAAAATCCAATGAAAGGAGATTTGTAAAAAAGAACAAGAAAGGCACCAGCTTACATATGTTGTCCTATCATGATCCTTCAAAACAAATTGAGCCATACATCATTCAGTTTAATAAAAATTCTAATTCCAAAGGGATCATGACCAGTAATTATCCAGGTCAGGAGTTTTTGTATGTGTTGAAGGGAAGTTTCGAAGCCGTAATTAACAATAATCATTATAATTTAAGTGATGGGGATGGATTTTATTTTAACTCAAAACAACCACACCAGTTTAATAATATTAGCGGGAAAGAAGCGGAAATGTTATGGATAATAACCCCAAACAATAATAAAATTAACACTAATAAATATAGATAATATTATGAGCACATTTATAAAAAAAGCTCCAGAAATTTCAGAAAAAGACAGGGTAAAGTTTCAAACATCCGATGTTGAATCATTAATGGATCATCATGACCTCGATGAGGATGCAAAGAATATTATAAGAACCGAGAATTTACTGCCAACAACATTAATTTCACGGTTACATAATAACTATCCACAGCATTCCTTATTTAAAAGAAAGTCAGCGCCTATATTTAGCAAAGGCAAGAACAAGTACACCGGTTTATCAGGTTTCAGAATGATTTGTGAAGTTTTGAAGCAACATGACATAGTACTTAGTGATATTAAAGAACGAGAACTTTTCATTGAAGTGTATGCCTTTTTAGCAACAAAGCATATATTGAACACAATCGATTGGAATAATTATCAGGTAGATCCTGTATTTCAATTGGTGTTTCCTCAACCTAATATGATCGACAAAAAGATTGTTGATGAATATAGCAGCATTGAAGATGATGTAGAACGAATGAAAATGGTTGTGGAATATAGAGATAAGACAAATCCACATGATGGGAAACAAATTCTAAATCGACCTTCATTTTATTGGGAAGATGGTGCTCTGGAAGCTATTGATGGCGGTCAGCACAAATACCCTCAGGTATTTTTATTGTTTGATAAAACAACACAAGGATGCTATGCGTATTGTACGTATTGCTTCCGCCATGCCCAAGTAAGGGGCGATGAGGATATGTTCATACAGAATGATGTGCAGCAGGTACATAATTATCTTAGAAAGCACAAAGAAATAACAGATATTCTTATAACTGGTGGAGACGCGGGATACATGCCCTATAGTAGGTTAAATGAATACTTAAGCCCAATATTAGAAGATCCTGAATTAATGCATATCCGTAATATCAGAATTGCTTCAAGGGCACTAACCTATGAACCTAGTGTGGTCATCAATTCCAAATATGGGGATACTTTGGCACTTTTCGAAAAATTAATCGATCATGGTGTTCAGGTGTTATGGATGGGACATTTCTCAACTCCTAAAGAATTCCTTAATATACATACTTTAGCGGCAATTCGTAGGTTACGTAAGCATCGTATTAACGTCAGAAGTCAGAGTCCAATGATGAACCATGTCAGTTTGTTCACGGATGAAAACGGAAAAGTAGAAATTGACAGATCTGCACAAAACTGGATAGACTTAGGACATATATTAATGATGCTTGGCATGAACTTCCATTCTATTTATTGTGCAAGACCAACAGGTGAACATGATTATTTCACAGCACCATTAGCTGATATGAACAAAATATTCAGTAAAATATATCGAAGCCTGCCATCCATTGGAAGGCCTTCAAGATATATCACTATGACATCTTCTGCCGGGAAAACATCAATGATGGGTACAGTTGATGTCAATGGTAAAAAAGCCTTTGCTTTGAAGTTTAACGAAGCTAGAAACATGGAATGGCTCGATGAAGTTTATTTAGCCGAATACGATG
>CAZYQR010000450.1:0-2063 GCA_964649755.1 uncultured Maribacter sp.
CAGTATAAAACATTTGATTTAAAAGGACCACAAAACGATTGTGGTCCTTTTTTTTGCTCATAATTAAAGAGGACTTTTGTCCTCTTTATGGTTTTATAAAGCAAGCATAAAGCTAAGTTTTTTGCCATAAAATCATTAACTTACATAAAAACAGATTATGCCAATTTATATGGATCGACACGACGTTTCAGAAGAAGTTACTGCTGAAATCGTTGCCCAACTACATCAAGAAGATTTAAAAATAGAACATAAATTTGGCTGTAGGGGTTTAACCTATTGGTTCGATGATCAAAGAAAAACAGCTTTTTGTTTGGTTGAAGCACCAAATAAAGAAGCAATAAAAGAAATGCATGACCATGCACATGGTGAAGTTCCCCATAGCATAATTGAAGTCAATGAGCAGGTTGTAGAATCGTTTTTAGGTAGAATTGAAGATCCCGATAAAGCCAAAAGTGAAGAATTGAACATAATTGATGATCCTGCTTTTAGGATTATCCTGGTCATGGAAACCAGTAATTATTTAAATAGACTTGACGCCAATCAATTTAGCATCTTTACACAAAAATTTCATAAAAGTGTTACCAAAGCCTTTAAGCATTTTGAGGGAAGTGTAGCTAAAAAGGATAATAATTCATATTTGGTTTCTTTTAAATCTGTTACCAACGCTGTGCTTTGTGCACTAAAAATCCAATCGTCATATAAATATATAACACCAAAGTTCGATGCCCGAAACCGGAGGTTGAATATTGGAATTAGTTCCGGCATACCTGTTACTGACCAGGATGGGCTTTTTGCAGAAGCCATTGCAATTGCTACACAACTGTGTGAAGTAGTGCGGGGTCAAGTTATTATTTCTCCAGCAATTAAGGCATTATATGAAAGTGAGAATAGGCATGCCAGAATTGATAAAGAATTAATTAGAACCCTCAGCCCACAGGAAGAACAATTTTTAGTGCAATTGGTTGGCTATTGCGAAAAATCATGGAGAAAGCCCAATTTTGATGTGGGCACATTTAGTTCTGAATTGGGTTTTAGTAAATCACAACTTTATCGAAAGCTAAAACAACTGACCGGTAAATCGCCCAATAACTTCATTCGGGAATATAGGTTGCATAGGGCATTGGGCTTATTACACGATCAATTTGGCAATATTTCAGAAATTGCTTTTGAAACTGGTTTCAATAGCCCTGCCTACTTTACTAAATGTTTTATGGACAAATTTGGTATTCTCCCTTCAAAATATGCACAGTTGCACATTGCATAAACCCGTTTTATGATTTTTATTGAAAATGGTTCAAAATTATAATTATTTGAATCAAATGTAGCTACGTTTCGTAAAGGGTCTTTCTAGCTTTGGGAATAATTAAAAATGAAACGACATGAAAATTGCAAAAGAAAACATAGATGTTAAAATGAAAATACCTGGCGCTGTTATACGTCAAAAAACTGATTTCGGCGATGCTACTGGATTAGGTAAGATAAGCGGTGAGTATTTCAGCCTTTCTAAGGGAGTAGATACAAGCCCCCTCTTCATGGGACTTGAAGGAAACTTGTGCCAGTGCCCTCATTGGGGATACCTCATAAGTGGTCAACTTACTACCACTGATGCTAAAGGCATTCAAGAAATTGTTAGCGCGAATGATTTATTTTATTGGCCGGCCGGACATAATGTTTTGGTCAATGAAGATGTGGAAATCGTAATGTTCAGCCCTCAGCATGAGCACAGTCATGTAATCAATCATATGATCGAAAAGACTAAAGGTTAAACTCAAAACCAAAAGTTAGTGACAGCGATCTTTCTAAGCAAGTAACCAGTTGCAATGTTAAAATTCGTTACTTGGATTGTTGCGCTTTCGTTATAATGTTCTTTTAATTTTCAATCAATGTATTTTGATTTTTCTATTATTTCATCTTTAATACCGAGTAAAAGTCAAACGCGAATTTTTCTTTGTGTTTTAGGAATCGCAGCTTTCAAATCCATCTAAAGGGAAAAAGACCGGACTTGTTAAGGGGGAGGTGGACATGCAAATTCTAATCATGAAGAAAAATCGGCATTTTGACTT
>CAZYQR010000451.1:0-2048 GCA_964649755.1 uncultured Maribacter sp.
TTTCGGTGATTTTTACCTTTTTGACACTTTTATAGTTGGGGAAATACACGAAGATGTATTGTTTTCATGGAACGATCATGGCAAACAAATTGCCAAGGAACTCTCCAATCTGTACGACAATAATGGTAAGGATATCATCTATATTTCAAATCGTGTACATGACTATTCGGTAATTCCTATGGACTGGAAGAAATTCTACAAATTTGGTTACAATTTGAAGGCCTATGGCATTATAAGTTATACCAAAACAGGCTTTTTTAACGCCATGATTGAGCGAATGTTCGTTAGTTCTAAGCTAAGATGGTTCAATTCCTTGGAAGGGGCCATTGATTGGGTAAGTACCTTATCAAATTCCAATGTCCTGGAACCTAGAAAAAAAAGGGTTGCTATATAATATTCTGCATATTTTCAAGTAAGAGCGTATAATTATATGCTGTATGCAGTTTAAAATCATACCTGATCCCATGAAATCTAAAGCCCAGAATGCCTTTCTGGAATACGAACGAAGCACAAAGTTCTTTAAATATTACGGGCATTATGAATAAAAAACAGTAATAAATGTATGTTTTGGATTACAACTATGGCTAGAAAGTTGCCGTTCATCGAAAAAAAAGATATTTTAGACCCCCTTACATCTATTTTTTTTATCATTACATAATTGAATATCCCCATTCAGTTTAAGAGAACAAGAATACCCCATCTTATCTTCCTACTTATAATATAGTCTACCTACTTACAAATAGAGCACTATATGAAGATGAGAATGCGTAATGCTTTCCTTTTTTTATTTGTATGTATACTGGGATCTTGTTCAAAAGAATCATTGGATATTGCAAATATTGTCGAGGCCAAGAATGCCCCTGAGGTAGAAAATGAGCTATTGAATACGGTGAACAGCCATAGAGTTGCTTTGGGTTATACTTCTTTAAATTTTAGTGCTGTTGCCTACGAATATGCCAATAATCATACTGACTATATGATATCTCAAGGTGGCCTAAGCCATGATAACTTCAGTTCGCGAGCGTCAAATATAGCCTCGGAGGTCGAAGCAGAATTAGTCGCGGAGAATGTGGCAAAAGACTACGCCAATGCTTTAGAAGCCTTTAATGGGTGGCTTAATAGTTCGGATCATAAAAAAACTATGGAAGGTGATTTTACACATACCGCTGTCAGTGTAAAAAAGAGTGCTTCAGGAAACTACTATTATACCCAGCTTTTCTTTAAAAAGTAATCCTAAAAGGATTTCATATGTCTTTTCAAGGAGACATTTTTCTTTCTCTTATTTCTTATTCAAATTTTGATTCAAAGAAACAATACGCTAATACATTCCAGTATTTAATACTTGTGTTTTATTAAACGTACCAATTCTTTTTTTAACTTTCCAAAAACAAAGTTTATGGCCATTAAACCACCTTTTAATTTGAATAAATGGATAGAGGAAAATCGAGACTTACTTAAACCCCCAGTAGGCAATAAAAATTTGTATAAAGAATCTGGGGATTATATTGTAATGGTTGTTGCCGGGCCTAATGCACGTAAAGACTATCATTACAATGAAACCGAAGAGTTTTTTTATCAATTGGAGGGACATATTGATATTCATATTCAGGAAGACCGACAAAAAAAAACAATGAAACTTGGTCCTGGCGATATGTATTTACACCCAGCAAAAGTACCCCATTCCCCGGTTAGACATAAAGGTTCCATAGGCTTGGTCATTGAAAGAAAAAGAGCCGATATGAATGTTGATGACGGCTTATTATGGTTCTGTGATAACTGTAACCATAAACTGTATGAAGCATATTTTACTTTAAACGATATTGAAAAAGACTTCTTAGGGCATTTTAAGCATTTTTATGGTTCAAAGGAATTGAGGACTTGTGATAATTGTGGTACAGTAATGCAAGTTGATAAACGTTATATTGCTGAAGAATAAAACTTATGAAAATAGCTATTAACATTCTGGTAGGTTTAGTTGCTTTATTACACCTCTATTTTCTTTGGTTGGAAATGTTCGCATGGACCACGAGGGGTAGAAAGGTTTTCAA
>CAZYQR010000452.1:0-2037 GCA_964649755.1 uncultured Maribacter sp.
CAGATAACTTTGTATCATCTAGATAATTCAATAGACGACCTACATTCTCATCTACCGCTGCGATAGTGCCCAAATAATCTTGCATATATCGTTGGTATTTCCAAATCATCAAGGTAGAGTCGTTCATTAAGGGATAAGCTTTTTTAAAATCCTCGTTTATTGGATTATATACTGCATCCCATGCTGCTTTTTGGGACGGATTCATTTTTTCTAGTGGATCGAATAATTTTCGATCATCAATCTGTAATTCTTCTATGACTTCTGGGAGCACTTTGTTGTCATAATTCAATACCATATGTTTCAAGATATTCATCTCAGCTGTTTCGGCAGCTTTACCACGGGTTTTATAATCATCGAACAAAGTTTTGGGTAAGGGAAATGTCTTTTGTGTAAATTCCTTATAATGCCGCTCGGCAGGTAACCAAGATCTATGGGGGGCTTTGTGTAAATACATTAAGAGAAAAGGTTGGTCGGGACTTCTTCTTTCCGCTAGCCAATCCAAGGTCAAATCGGTAATAATATCCGTGACATATCCGGTTATTGTAGTATCTCCTTCAGAAGTATTGAACGTAGGGTTATAGTAATCCCCTTGGCCAGGTAGGATTTTGAATTCATCAAAACCTTTGGGGTTATTACCAAAATGCAGTTTCCCGAACATAGCTGTCTGATAGCCTGAGCTTTTTAAGAGTTGTGGAAAAGTAACATTAGTAGTGTCAAAAGGGGAGAGGTTATCAATTTTCCCATTGATATGGGAATGCTTCCCGGTAAGTATCACAGCCCTTGACGGAGCACAAATAGAATTTGTAACTGTTGCGTTTGTGAAGAGCATGCCCTCTTTGGCGATTCTATCAATATTCGGGGTATGAATGAGTTTATCGTCATATGCACTTATGGCTTGGTAGGCATGGTCATCTGACATGATGAATACGATATTGGGCCTTTTTGACTTATGATTCTCTTTTTTATGACTTTCGCATGAAGTAAAAAGAAGACAGCTTATTAGAGCGAAACCTAGGGTATTGATTTTCATTTAATGAAGTTTGGTTGGTCTTGACCAAATGTATTGATTTATAGCAAGAACACTATTTTATTCTTGAGTATTTAGCCAGCACTTTTTGAAATTGGTAATGGATTTTCTTTACTGTTTTTGGCTGCACATCGTTATCTAAAGGATTTTGTTCTTCCATATCATTTTCTAGATCATAGAATTCCCCATTTTCATACAACTTCCATTTTTTGTTTTGCACATAACGTCGAGGGGTGAAGTTACCCCAACGAGGTTCATAATGGCAGAAAATCCATTCTCTTGGTTCTATGTCGACTCCGATTAGTTGAGGATAAAAACTACGACCATCAGTTAAAGATGAATCCAATTTACTTAGTGTAGCAGTCTCCAAGATAGTGGGTAGAAAATCGGTAAAGTCAATAAGGTTATCATTAATACTTCCTTTTTTGATTATTCCATTCCAATAGGCTATCAAAGGTACATGCGTGCCTGCATCCGTGGTATATCCTTTGTTTCCTTTTATAAACTTTCCATCATTAATGGAGGTGACATCACGATCAGTACCATTATCGCCAACAAACAGTATTAAGGTATTATTTTGAATACCTAATTCTTCAACTTTCTTTCTTATTCGGCCAACAAGCTTATCCATATAACGAACCATTTCACCAAAATATGCGGTATCGTTTACTTTTAATGTTGGGTCGAAGGACTTGAATTTTTCGTTCTCAGGAGTAGGGACAAAGGGGTCATGTGTGAGTACCATAGGATAATAAATGAAAAATGGATTATCCTTATTTTCATCCATGAAAGTTTCAATCTTGTCCACAAAAATATCAGGGCCAAATTTATTCTCATATTCCATTGTTCCGTCCTTGGTACTTAAAGTAGGGTTCTTATATCTGGACCCCAGATGGTCTATTTGCCATAGGCAAAAGTTGTCAAAACCTGCTTTTTCTGGCGTGGTACCCTTTTTGTTTCCTGCTAACTTTTGTTGATGGGCATTACCAAATAGTTGCCATTTTCCTGCA
>CAZYQR010000453.1:0-2036 GCA_964649755.1 uncultured Maribacter sp.
TAAAAGAAGAAGGTAATGTATTACTTTTAGATGAGCCTACTAATGATTTAGATGTCAATACTTTACGAGCATTGGAAGAAGGTTTGGAGAACTTTGCAGGCTGTGCAGTGGTCATCTCCCATGATAGATGGTTTTTGGACCGGGTCTGTACCCATATTTTGGCATTTGAAGGTGATTCCCAAGTCTATTTCTTTGAAGGTTCATTTTCTGAGTATGAGGAGAATAAGAAAAAACGTTTAGGTGGAGACTTGATTCCCAAACGTTTAAAGTATAAGAAATTAATCAGATAGTAATTCTACTGTTAGATCGAGCGAAGTCGAGACCAAATACTCTTAACTTCGCTCGACATGATAATAAGTAGACTAAAAATCATCTTTTGGATACCAATCCAATTGAATGACTTCAATATCAGCATTTCCGTTATTCACTAATTCCTTGAATTTGGCAACATCACTTACATCAGGTTTTCCTCGATAGTGATAAGGATAAACTTGTTTGGGCTTATACTCAAGCACAGCATTTGCCGCACTTTCCACTGTCATTGTATAGGGTAGGTTCATACATATAAAAGCTTTATCTATATTTTGTAAGTTCCTCATTTCAGGAATGTCTTCGGTATCGCCCGAAAAATAGATACGTTGATTGCCCATATTCAGAACATAACCATTACCACGACCAATCTCATGAAAACCTTTGGCTTCTTCCCTTAGATTGTACATGGGTATCGCTTCCACATTAATACCATAGCGTTCTTTGCTTTCCCCGTTGTTCAATACATCAATCTGTGGGGTGAATTCAGCGGGCATTTTATCGGCCACAGCTGCAGGAACCATAATTTTGGATTTTTCAGTATTCAAGGCTTGTAAGGTTTCCAGGCTAAAATGGTCTCCATGAATATCGGTTATCAAGATTAAATCAGGTTGTTTTTGTCCTTCAAAAGTTTCAGCCCCGCCCACGGGATCTATGTAAATGATAATATTATTCCATTCCAAAATTGCAGTGGCATGTTCAATGGGAATGATTTTAACCGTTGATTCATTTTGTATGTCAATTATTTGAGGCGGGGGTGGTACTCCACCAGCTTCTAGCTTGGGTTTTGAATCGAGTAAGGGACTAGTATTCTTTTTATCCTTACAGGAAATGATAATAAGGCTAATGACCAACGAGGAAAGTATAAATTTTTTCATTTTGCGAAGTTAATAATTCAATTCCAATTCCATTTTCACATCACTTCTTGTATAAGGCAAGTCATTTTCCAGCGCAACAACCTTAAACCCATACTTTCTATAGATGTGAAGTGCGGCATCTAATCTGGTACTGGAATAAAGTACAATTCTATTCCATTGTTTACTTTTTGCAAAATCAATGGAGTATTTCAAAAGCTCTTGTCCAATATTCAATCCCTGATACTTGGGATCTACCGCCATCTTACCAAGCTCATAAACTGTCTCATTCAATTTAATGAATGAGAAACAACCTACGATTTGCGCTTCATATTCAGCAAAAAATATATGTCCGTCCTTATCAATAATCGATTTTTTACAATTTTCCAAAAGCTCAACATCCTTGGGTTCCATGTGGAAATATTTCAACAACCAAGCAACATTCAAATCGCGGAAGTTCTTGATATACTTAGAGTTAAAAGGAATTATTTGTAATGACATTCTCGTACTTTTATTTAATTGATTTCCTAAAGTTAGGATTTGGGATTTTTATTCTACTAAAAAATGTTAAATATTTTGACCTGAAAAAATCCAAGTATGTAAATGAACCGTATATAGGAAACGAACAAACACTTTATATAAAGTAAAAAAGGTTAATTAATTTTTAACATTATGACTGAGACAAAAAACAACAATGGATTAAAAGTATTAGCAGGTTTGCTAGGTGTGGTACTTTTAGGGGTAATCATCTACACAGTTAGTCTTTACCAAGACAAGAAAAAGACTGAGACCGTGCTTACTCAAGAAAAAGAGTTGGTAGTAGAAGACTTGAACAGCTTAAAGTCAGAATACGACAAAGCTATTTTAGAAAGC